>NZ_JBEXGT010000019.1:0-172296 GCF_040607475.1 Sphaerisporangium sp. NPDC005288
CCGGTGCCGGTGTGGTCGCCCCCGGCGGCCGACCTGGCGGAGGTGGCCGCCACGGCGCGGGCGCACGAGCCGGTCGCCGTGGCGGGGGACGCGCCCGCGTCCATCTTCTTCACCTCCGGCACGACCGGCGCCCCCAAAGGCGTCGTGTCACCGCACCGCGGCACCGTCCGCCTGTTCCAGGACTGCGCGTTCGCCGACTTCGGCGCGCACACGGTGATGCCCCAGGCCGCCCCGCTGCCGTGGGACGCCTTCAACCTGGAGCTGTGGAGCACGCTGATGAACGGCGGGACCTCGGTGCTCGTCCACGGCGAGCATCTGCTGCCCGGGCGGCTGCGCGAGATGGTCGCCCGCCACGGCGTCGACACCCTGTGGCTGACCGCCTCGCTGTTCAACCTGTACGTCGATGAGGACCCGGCGGCGTTCGAGGGAGTGCGGCAGGTGATGACCGGCGGGGAGCGCCTGTCGGTCTCGCACGTCCGGCGCTTCCTCACGCGCCATCCCGGGATCCGGCTGGTCAACGCGTACGGGCCGGTCGAGAGCACGATCTTCGCCACGACGCACCCGATCACCCTGGACGACCTCGGCGCGCACACGCAGGTGCCGATCGGCCGTCCTGTGGCCAACACCGCGGTGCACGTCCTCTCCGGCGACGACCGCCCCTGCGCGGTGGGGGAGCGGGGGGAGATCTGCATCGCCGGCGACGGCCTGGCGGTGGAGTACCTCGGCGACCCCGGGCTGACCTCGCGCAGGTTCACCACCGTGGACCTCGACGGCGTCCCCACGCGGGTCTACCGCACCGGCGACCTCGGCCACTGGTCCGACACGGGCCTGCTGCACTTCGCCGGCCGTGCGGACCGCCAGGTGAAGATCCGCGGCAACCGGATCGAGCCGGGCGAGATCGAGCGCGCCGCCGGCGAGGTGGCCGGGGTGGGCTGGTGCGCCGCCGTGCCGGTCGAGGAGGACGGGACCTTCCGCCGCCTGGTCCTGTTCTACCGCTCCGCGGCCGGCGCGGGCGTCGACCCCGCGGGCCTGACGGCGCTGCTGCGCCGCCGGCTGCCCGGCTACCTGGTGCCGGACGAGGTGCGCGAGGTGCGGCACATCCCGCTCACCCCGACCGGCAAGCTGGACCAGCCGGCCCTGCTGGCCATGACCTCCGCCGTCCCCCGCCCGGGCCCGCCGGCCGGGGGCGGCGCGCCGGAGGCGGCGGCGGGCGTCGCCGGGCAGGGGTCCCTGCGTGCCGAGCTGGCCGCCGTGTACGCCGAGGTGCTCGGGGTCGCGCACGTGCCGGGGGACGTCCCGTTCTTCGCCCTGGGCGGCGACTCGCTGGACGCGATGCGGCTGTGCACGCGGGTGGAGGCTCGGTTCGGCACGGCCGTGCCGATATCGCAGCTGTTCCGCACCCCCGAGGTGGACGCGCTCGCCGGGTGGCTGGAGCGGCCCGTCGCCGCGGCGGCCGAGGACGTCCCCGAGGAGGCGGTGGACCCGGCGCGCGTGCCGCTGATGCCGATGCAGGTCGGCTTCCTGCTCAGGCACCTCATCGACCCCGGCGACGTGTCCGGCCTGTGCCGGATGGCGTGGTGGCTGGACGGGCCGGTGGACGAGCGGGCCCTCGCGGGCGCGGTGCGGGACGTGACCGCACGGCACGAGGCGCTGCGCGCGCGGTACGTCTTCGACGACGACGCGGTGGCGGTCGTGACCGGCGCGGCGTCCACGGAGTGGCGGGTGCTGCCCGACGAGCTGTACGAGGAGGCGGCCTGGCGGGCGCTGGACGCGGCGCTCTCCCGCCCCCTGGACCTGGCGGAGGGCGAGGTGTGGCGCGCGGGGCTGGTGCGCGCCGCCGGCTCCGGGCGCACGCTGTTCGGGCTGGCGGTGCACCACGTCGCCTTCGACGAATGGTCGCAGGAGGTCCTGTGCGCCGACCTGTCGGCCGCCTACCGCTCCCGGCTCGGCGAGCACGGACGGCCCGGCGCGGACCCGTCCGAAGTCGGCCGCTCAGGGGACGGGCACGCCGACGGGGAACCGTCTCAGGGCGCCCGGCCCGGGGACGGGCGATCCGGCGTGGACCGGCCTTCGGGGCGGGGCGCCGCTCCGACGCTGGCGGAGGTGGTCACCGAGTACCGGCGGCAGCTCCGGCAGGCGGACCTGGCGGTCCAGCGCGAGTACTGGCGCTCGGCCCTGCGCGGCCTGCCCCGGCCGGCGGCGCCGCGGGTCCCCGTGGCCTTCGACCTGCTCGCGGACGAGCGCCCGCCGACGGGCGGGCGTCCGATCGCCCAGGACGGATGGGGCATGCCGGGCGGTTCGGCCGCCTCGGACGGACGGGGCGGGCGGGGCGGGCTGTCCTGGCGGGTCACCGCCGAGGAACTGGCCGTGTGGGACCGCGCCGCCCGCGCCCACGGCACCACCAGGTTCGCGGTGCTGCTCGCCGCGTACGCCGACGTCCTGTACCGGGTCACCGGCGAGGGCGATCTGACCGTCGGCACCCCGGTGGCGCGGCGCGGTGGGCCGGTGCTCAAGGACGCCCTGACCTGCCTGATCGACACGGTCTGCGTGCGGCTGCGCCCCGGTCTCGCGGGCGACGCGGGCACGCTGATCGGGCAGGCCAGGGACGCCGCCGGGGCCGCGCTCGCCGCGGCCGACGTGCCGTTCAGCGAGGTCGTGGAGCTGGTCAACCCGGTGCGGGAAGGCATGTCGAACCCGCTGTACCGGGTCATGTTCAGCCTGCACGACCGGCAGCCGAGGCTGCGGCTGGCCGGGTGCGCCGCCGAGTTCCGCCGTCCCGAGGCCGTGGACGCCACCTGCGACCTGGTCACCGGGGTGTGGCCGGACGACGGCGGCGGCTGCGAGGTGCGCCTGGCCCACCGGCCAGACCAGGTCCCGGCGGCCGCGGCCCGCGCCGTGGGCGAGGCGTTCACCGCCGCGCTCCGGCTGGGCCCGCGCTCCCTGCGCGCCGAGCCCTCGGCCCTCCTCACCCGCTGACCGTCGCCCCGTCCCCCCGCCCGCCACGAGACGGCGGGCGGGGGGAGGGGCGAGGCGCGGAAAGGGCCGGTCCCTGGAGGGGACCGGCCCTTTGAGGTGCGCGGACGCGCGGCTATCCGGGGTTGTAGGAGCAGAGAAGGCCGGTGTGGACGGTGGCGCGGAGCTGGCCGCCGAGGACGGGGTCGGCCTCGGTGATGCGGTTGAGGGCGCGGCGGATGGCCTTGCCGACGGCGATCCGGGCGCGTTCCTCGCCACCGGCGAACTCGCGGGCCCGGCCGGCCAGGCCGGCGGCGGAGGCGAGCTCGGCGACCAGCCAGTCGCGCTCGGCGCGCGAGGCGGCGGCGCGCTCGTGGTCGTTCATCGCCTCGTGCTCCTCGATCTCCGCCTCAAGGCGTGACAGGCGCTCCTTGTAGGTGCGCCTGGCCGCCTCGTCCAGCACCGGCTGGCCGGACGACCAGGCCGTGCCGGCGTCCCGGGAACGGGGGCCCGCGGCCAGGTCGACGGCGGGGACCTCGTAGCCCGGGTTCGCGATCAGGACGGCCAGGTGACTCATGCCGACGCCGTGGTCCACGACCGCGGTCCGGCCGCCGAGCTCGACCAGCCACTGCTCACCGCGCCGCCGGCACACCGCGCCCGTCGCGCGCCGCCCGCCGGCGGAGGGACGGGCGGCCGTGCCGGGCCCGCCGCCGGGCACGCTCATGCCGAGCGCGGCCGCTTCCTGGGCGGCCAGGGCGAGCTGCCGGCGCGCGGCCTCGTCACGGGGCCCGTGGCGCAGCGCGAACGCCTGCCCGAGCCGCGCCCGGGACAGCACGACCGCCGGCCGGTGCCCGATGGCCAGGTTGCCCTGGACGGCGGCCCGCAGGTGCTCCACGGCCCGGTCGAGGTCGCCGACGGTGAGCGAGGCGACTCCGAGGCAGTGGTGCACCGACCCGAGGCAGGCCGCTCCCAGGCTGACGACCACCGGCAGGTGGGCGAACGGCGCCAGCAGGGTGTACGCCTGGGCGGACAGCCGGGTGTCGGCGAGCAGGTGCGCCGCCTCGACGACCCCGTACATGGCCATCAGCCAGCTGCTGGAGCGCGGCAGGTCGGCCAGGTCCTGGCCGCACAGGCGGGCGAGCATGGCGGCCGCGAGGTGCCGGTCGCCCGCCGAGGCGGCCGCGACCGCGAGGCCCGCGAACGTGGAGTTGTCCATCGCGCTCAGCTCAGGCGAGCCGGCCAGGTCCGTCAGCACCCCGACCAGCTCGGCCGCCCGGCCCTGGTACCAGCGGATGGTGCCGAGCTGCGCCCGGTGCCAGCCCAGCGCGTCGATGTCACCGGCCTCGGCGCCCCGGGCCGCGCACGCGGCGGCGAGGGTCTCGGCCTCGGCGAACCGGCCGGCGCGGATGCTCAGCATCACCTCCATCGCCCTGACCACGAACGAGACGGCCAGGTGGTCGTGCTGTTCGAGCAGGGCGCGCAGCTCCCGCAGGCGCCGCTCGACGTGCGGGTCGGCCTCGGCGAAGGCGTCCACCGTGCGCCATAGCAGTCCCATCAGCAGGTCCCCGTGCCGGCCGGTGACCGAGGCGACCTCGATCAGCTCCTGGGCCAGGCGCCGCCGCAGCGCCTCGTGGCCGGGGCCGAGGACGCAGTGGTGGGCCAGGCTCAGCGCCTCGGCGAGCGCCACCGGGTCGCCCGCCTGCCTGGCCTGCGCGACGACGGTGAGGATCGCGGCGTGCCCGCCGGTGCGGTAGTCGTCCTCGCCGGTCAGCCTGGCCCGCAGCCGCAGCGCGGGCGAGGAGGCCGGGTCGGCGAGCGCCAGCGCGTGCCGCTGGCGCACCCGGACGTTCGCCGCGTCGGCGGCCGTGCGGTGCTCGTGCACCCAGAGGCCGCCGAGCCCGAGCGCGGCGCGGGCCATCGCGTCCCCGTCGCCGCGGCGTTGCGCGGCCCGGTAGGCCGCCTCGAACCATCGGCGGCCGGTGCGCAGGTCGCCGTCGGTGTGCAACGAGCTTTCCCCGGCTCGCAGCGACGACTCCGGTTCGCCCCCCGCGATCCGGGTCATCTGCATCTGTGCCCCGCTCACAGCCTTCCTCCGTAGTGTCGGTCATCCCCGTGTTCCCCCCGAGGGGCGCTTGGTGCGCCGGCTCCCGAGCCTGCTGGGCGGGCCTTGTAGGACGCTTGAAATTTTTAGTAAGTGATTAGTGCCGTTCGTCGGGATCGTGGTGCCATGGCGGCCGTGATGCCATGAACGGAGCCGTGCCGGATCGATGACCGTATATCCGCTTGTCCCGGCGGCGCGGACGGCCTATGCATGACGTGAACGGATAAGGCCGGTCAAGGGGGTTCGATGGAGTTCCGTGTCCTTGGACAGCTCGAGGTCTCCGAGGAGGGCCGGCCGGTGCCGCTCGGTCCCCGGAAACAGCGGGCCGTCCTCGCGGTGCTCCTCACCCGCGCGGGCCAGGTGATGTCCCTCGACCGCATCATCGAAGAGCTGTGGGAGTGCTCGCCGCCTCCGACCGCGACCGGCACCGTGCAGGCGTACGTGTCCAACCTGCGCACCATCGTCGAGCCGTCCAGGGTGCCCCGCGAGCCTCCCCGCGTCATCCTCACCCAGCCGCCCGGGTACATGCTGGCCGTCGCCCGCGAACAGCTCGACGCGCTGGTCTTCGAGGACGCCGTCAGGCAGGGCAGGAAGCTGCTGGGCAGGAGCCGGCCCTGGGACGCCCGAACCGTTCTGGAAGGGGCGCTCGCCCTGTGGCGGGGCACGCCGTACGAGAACCTCGCCGAGTACGCCTTCGCCCGCCAGGAGGGCGAGCGGCTGGGCGACCTGCGCCTGATCGCGATGGAGACGCACGCCGAGAGCCTGCTGGCCCTCGGGCTGCACCACGAGGTGCTGGAGGCCCTGGAGAGGCTGACCGCCGACCACCCGCTGCGCGAGAGCCTCGTGGCGCTGCGCATGCTGGCCCTCTACCGGGCCGGGCGCCAGTCGGAGGCCCTGGACGCCTTCCACCAGGTGCGGCTGGCGCTGGCGGACCAGTTCGGCATCGATCCCGGCCCGGCGCTGCGCCGCCGGTTCGACGAGATCCTCAGCCAGTCCGCCTCCCTGGACCCCGAGGTCCCCGTCCTCGCCCCGGTGACCCTGCCCGAACGCGTCGCCGCCCCGCCCGCGGAACAGCTCATCGGCCGCGGCCTGGAGCTGAGCCTGGCCGAATCCGACCTCAAGGGCGCGCTCGACGGGGAAGGACGCACGCTGCTGCTGGTCGGCGAGCCGGGCATCGGCAAGACCCGGCTGGCCGAGGCGGTCGCCGAACGGGCGGACACCCACGGATCCCTCGTCGTGTGGAGCCGCGCCGTCGAGGACGCGGCGACGCCCCCGTACTGGCTGGGGGTGCAACTGCTCAGGCGGCTGGCGGAGGAGCTGCCCGAGGCGTTCGCCGAGGCGGCCCGCCCGCACGCCACGCTGCTCGCCCCGCTGATCCCGGCGCTGCTGGAGGCGCCCGTCCCCGCCGACCCGCACCTGCGGGGCCTTTCCGCCGAGCACATCCGCGTCCCCATCTACGACGCCATCGCCCGCGTCGTGGTCCGGCTGGCCGCCCTGCGGCCGCTCACGCTGGTGTTCGAGGACCTGCACTGGGCCGACCCGCCCTCGATCCAGCTCACCGCCTACCTCGCCGCCGAGTTGTGGCGCTCGCCGGTGCTGCTGGTGGCCACGCTGCGCGACGACCGGCACGACCCGCCGGTCGCCGACCTGCTGGCGTCCCTGGTCAGGGAGCGGCGCACGCGCAGGCTGCAGCTCGGCCCGCTGGACGTGGACGACGTCGCCATGCTGGTGAAGAACTGCACCGAGGGCGCCGTCCCCTCCGAGCTGCCGGCCGTCCTGCACGAGCGCACCGGCGGCAACCCGTTCTTCGTCACCGAGCTCACCCGCATGCTGCGCAGCGAACGCGCCCTTAGCGACCAGGACATCCGCACCCGGCTGGAGCGCGAGATCCCGGCGGGGGTGCGGGACGTCATCCGCCGCCGCCGGCACCGGCTGCCCGACTCCGCGCGGGAGACGCTGTCGATCGCCGCCGTCGCCGGGCAGGAGTTCGGCATGGCGCCGCTCGCCACCGTCACCGGGCTGGACGAGGAGCGCCTGCTGGAGAGCCTGGAGAGCGCCGTCGTCACCGGCCTGCTCGTGGAGGACCCCTCCGCCGTCGGCCGCTACCGCTTCGCCCACCCTCTGGTCAGGGAGGCCGTGTACGCCGAGCTCGGCCAGGTGAGGCGGGCGCGGCTGCACGAGAAGATCGGGCTCGCGCTGCTGCGGTCCGGCGCGGACGTCGACGAGATCGCCCACCACCTGTGGGAGGCGTGGCCGGTGACCGGCCCCGCGGTCGCGCTTCCGCACGTCTTCGCCGCGGCGCGGCGCGCGCAGAGCTCCCTCGCCCACGAGCACGCCGAGACGCTGCTGCAACGCGCCCTGCTGCTGGCGCGGGCGCTGCCCGGCGAGCAGGAGCGCGTCGACCAGGAACTGCGCATCCAGGTGCGCCTCGGCGCGCTGCTCGCCCGCCGGCACGGGTACGCCAGCGAGCCGGCCCGCGCGGCGTTCCTGCGCGCCCGCGACCTGACCGCGCGCAGCGCGCTGCCGAGCGCGCAGTGGGTGCCGGCCGCCTGGGGACTGTGCGTGGCGGCGATCAACGGCGGCCGGCTGGACGAGGCCGAACGCGTCGCCCTCAGCCTCGCCGAGCACACCGAGGACGCGCTGGCCGCGCTCGCCGCCGTGCACGGCCGGGGCATGATCACCTTCTTCCGCGGGGACCAGCACCTGGCGAGCAAGCTGCTGGCCTCCAGCGTCGGCCTGGCCGACCGCGCGGGGGAGGTGGCGGCCGTCCTGCGGTTCAACGACCCGCGCGTTCACGGCCGGTCCATCGCCGCGCTGTCGGCCGCGCTGCGCGGGGACGACGCCGAGGCCGACCTCCTGGACCAGGAGGCGCGCGAGCGGGCCGCCGCCCTGGACAGCCCGGTGCCCGAGGGCCTCACGTCGATCTTCGCCGCGCGGCTCGCCTGGCTGCGCGGGGACGCCCACCTGACCTGGCGGCACGCCACCGCCGCCCTCGACCGGGTCAGCCGCTACTCCATCACCCCGATCAGCGTGATGGGCACCATCCTGGCCGGGTGGGCGGAGGCCGAGCTCGCCGAACCCGCGGACGCCGAGGAGGGCATCACGCGCCTGAAGTACGGCCTGGACGAGCTGTCGCGCACCGGCACCGCGCTCAACCGGCCCTGCTTCCTCGGCATGCTGGCCGAGCAGGAGCTGCGGCGCGGGCGTGCCGCCGACGCGCTGGCGCGGCTGGACCAGGCCGAGGAGATCGCCGCCGAGACCGGGGAGCGCGCCTTCCAGGCCAGGAACCTGCACCTGCGGGCACTGGCGCTCCACGCCTGCGGCCGCCCCGTGGAGGAGGCGTCGCGGCCGCTGCGCCAGGCGATGGTCGTGGCCGGCGCCCAGGGCGCGGTGCTGTTCCTGCGCCAGGCCGAGACGGCCCTCGCCCACCTCACTCCCGAGCCCGGCTGAGGGGTGATCATGCCGTCGGGGTGGTGTCGCGGGGGAGAGGCGGGGCGTTAGCGTCGTGGTGCACCGGTTCATCCACGCCGACGACCGACGACCAGAGGACCAACAGTGACGAGCGACCTGCCCGCCCTGATCTCCGATGATCTGTCACCCGAGGGTACGCCCCCCTACCTGACCTGGACCGGGCCGCCGGTCGGCACCCGGGCCCCGCGTACCGCGCCGGCCTGCCCGGGCCCGCGCCTGGGCCTCGACGGCCCCTGGCGGTTCCACTGGGCCGCACGGCCCGGCGAGGCGCCGCCCGGGTTCGCCGATCCGGGCTTCGACGACGGCGGCTGGGACGAGCTGCCCGTGCCCGCCCACTGGCAGCTCCACGGCTACGCCCGCCCCTGGTACACCAACATCCAGTACCCCTTTCCCGTGGACCCGCCGCACGTGCCCGGCGACAACCCCACCGGCTCCTACCGGCGGCGGTTCCGGCTCGGCGCGGACTGGCTCGGCGCCGTCGCCGCCGGCGGGCGGGTCGTGCTGCGCTTCGAGGGCGTCGACTCCACGGCCGCGGTGTGGCTGAACGGCGGCCCGCTGGGCCTGGTCGTCGGGTCCCGGCTGCCCGCGGAGTTCGACGTCACCGCCCACGTCCGTGAGGGCGACAACGTCGTGGCCGTGCGCGTGCACCAGTGGTCGGCGGCCAGCTACCTGGAAGACCAGGACATGTGGTGGCTTTCCGGCATCTTCCGCTCGGTCGCCCTCGAACTGCTGCCCGCCGGGGCTCCGTCGGACGTCGTGGTGCACGCCGACTACGAGCCGGGCACCGGCCACGGGCTGCTGCGCGTGGAGTGCGACGTGCCCGCCACGGTGGAGATCGCCGAACTCGGCCTGTCCGGCCGCACCGGCGAGGACCTCCCGGCCGGCCCCGTCGAACCGTGGAGCGCCGAGGCGCCGCGGCTGTACGAGGCGGTGGTCGCCACCGAGACCGGGCGGGTGGCGGTCGCGGTCGGCTTCCGCCGCGTCGGCGTCGACGGCGGGGTCTTCACGGTGAACGGCCGCGAGGTGCTGCTGCGCGGGGTCAACCGGCACGAGTTCCACCCCGAGCGCGGGCGCGCGCTCACCTTCCAGGACATGCTCGACGACGTGCTCATCCTCAAACGGCACAACGTCAACGCCGTGCGCACCTCGCACTATCCGCCGCATCCGCACTTCCTGGACCTGTGCGACCGCCACGGGCTGTACGTGATCGACGAGTGCGACCTGGAGACCCACGGCTTCGAGGCCGGGGGCTGGCAGGGCAACCCGTCGGCCGAGCCGATGTGGCGCGACGCGCTGGTCGACCGCATGCGCCGCATGGTGGCCCGCGACCGCGACCATCCGAGCGTCGTCATATGGTCGCTCGGCAACGAGGCCGGGACGGGCGCCGGCCTGGCGGCCATGTACGACTTCGCCAAGCGGGCCGACCCGTCGAGGCCCGTCCACTACGAGGGGGACCAGGAGACCCGCTGCAGTGACGTGTGGTCGCAGATGTACCCCACCACCGAGGCGGTCGCCGCCGTCGCCGCCCGGTCCGAGCCGCCGCTGCCCGACCCCGCCCAGGACGCCGCCCGGCGCGGCAAACCGTACCTGTTGTGCGAGTACGCGCACGCCATGGGCAACGGCCCGGGCGGGCTGCTCGCGTACCGCGAGCTGATGGAGTCCAGTGACCGGTGCATGGGCGGGTTCGTGTGGGAGTACATCGACCATGGCCTGGCCGCCGCCGACGACCGGGGGAGGCCGATCTTCGCCTACGGCGGGGACTTCGGCGAGTCGCCGCACGACGGCAACTTCGTGTGCGACGGGCTGATGTTCGCCGACCGGACGCCCTCGCCGGGCATGGTGGAGTACGCCAAGGTCATCGAGCCCGTGCGCGTGGAGGCCGCCGGGCCGGGACGGCTGCGGGTGCGCAACGTCCAGGACCACATCGGCCTGTCCCACCTGGAGTTCGGCTGGACGGTCGAGGCCGGCGGCGTCGAGGCGGGCAAGGGGACGCTCGCCGTGCCCGACCTCGCGCCGTGGCAGAGCGCCGAACTCGACGTGCCCGAGGAGGCGGCGGCCCTCGCGGGCTCGGATGACCGCTTCCTGACCGTGACCGCCCGGCTGTCCGCCGCCACCTCCTGGGCCCCTGCCGGCCATGTGGTCGCCCGCACCCAGCTCCCCCTTCCCGCCCCCGCCCCGGCCCCCTCGCCCGAGCCCGTCCCCACCGGCCCGGCCGCCGTGACCCCCGCCGGTGCGCGGCCCGTCCGCGAGGCCGGCGGACTGCTGCGGCTCAGGTCCGCCGTCTTCGACCTGACCCGGGGCGAGCTGCGCGAACTGGCGGGCATGCCCGTCGCCGGCCCCCGGCTGGAGCTGTGGCGCGCGCCCACCGACAACGACCGGCTCGGCCACCGGCCTGAGGGGGCGACCACCGCGGCCATGTGGGAGGCGCTCGGCCTGCACCGGCTCACCCACCGGCTCGTCTCCGCCCAGGAGGAACCCGGCGGCGTCGTCTTCACCGTCAGGACCGCGGCGGCCGGGCTCCGCGACGGGGTCCTGGCCCGCTACCGGTGGCGCGCCGCCGGGGACACGCTCTCCGCCTCGATCAGCCTCACCCCGCAGGGCGCGTGGGCGTTCCCCGTCGCCCGGCTGGGCTGGACCTTCGAGCTGCCCGCCGCGCTGGACTCGGTGACCTGGCTCGGCGGCGGGCCCGGCGAGGCGTACGCCGACACCCGGGCGGCCTCCCGGTTCGGCAGGTACACCGCCGCGGTCGCCGACCTGCACACCCCCTACGCCCGGCCCCAGGAGAACGGGCAGCGGCTCGACGTCGCCTGGGTGGAGCCCCGCGGCCCCGAGGGCGGGATCCGGGTGTCGGGCGAGCCGCGCTTCGGGTTCACCGCGACCCGCTTCTCGCCGCGGCGCCTGGCGGGCACCGCGCACCAGGGGTCCCTGGAGCCGGAGGACGTGCTGTACCTGCACGTCGACCTGGCCCAGCGGGGCATCGGCTCGGCGTCGTGCGGCCCCGCGCTCCCCGGCCGGCACGAAGTCCTGCTCACCCCGGTGACCTTCCACCTCTCCCTGAGCCCCGCCGCGGTGAAACGTGGGTCATGAAATGGCGCCGCATTGTTTAGCGCCCCCATAGTGGGCATCCCGCGAGGTATGACGCAGATCGCCTCGGAAGTACTCATCCAACGGCTGATCGCCTGGGGAGTCGACACGGTGTACGGCCTGCCCGGCGACGGCATCAACGGCATCATGGAAGGGCTGCGCCGGCACGCCGACCGGATCAAGTTCGTCCTGGTCCACCACGAGGAGGCGGCCGCGTTCATGGCGGTCGGCCATGCGAAGTCCACCGGCCGCATCGGGGTGTGCCTGGCGACCTCCGGGCCCGGCGGCATCCACCTGCTCAACGGACTGTACGACGCCAAGCTGGACCACCAGCCGGTCCTGGCCATCACCGGCATGCAGGAGACCAGCGTCCTCGGCACCGCCTACCAGCAGGAGGTGCGCCTGGACCAGGTGTTCGCCGACGTCGCCGAGTACAACCTCGTCGTCGACAACCCCGCCCAGCTCCCGGGGGTGGTCGACCTCGCGATCCGCACCGCCTACGCCCGGCGCGGGGTCGCCCACCTGACCGTGCCCAACGACGTCCAGGTCGCCGACGCCGACGCCGACCCCTACCAGCACATGGGCCCGGGCGCCCCGCCTCGCACCGCGCCGATCTACCTCGCCCCTCCGGGCGTGCCCCGCGCCGAGGACCTGCGGGCCGCGGCCGAGGTGCTTGACGCGGGGGAGCGGGTGGCGATCCTGGCCGGAGCGGGGGCCCTGCACGCCCGCCGGGAGGTGCTGGCCGTCGCCGACGTCCTCGGCGCACCGGTGATCAAGACCCTGCCCGGCAAGGCCGTCATCCCCGACGACTCCCCGTACGCGGTCGGCGGCATCGGGCTGCTCGGCACGCGGCCCGGCGAGGACCTCGTCGAGGACTGCGACACCCTGCTCATGGTCGGGACGAACTTCCCCTACACCAAGCACCTTCCCGAACCCGGCAAGGTGCGCGTGGTGCAGCTGGAGGCCGACCCGGCGCGGGCCGGCGCGCGGCTGCCCACCGAGGTGCCGATGATCGGGGACGCCAAGGAGGGGCTCGCCGCGCTGCTGCCCCTGCTGACCCGCAAGCACGACCGCGGCCACCTGGAGAAGTACCAGAAGGCCATGGACGGCTGGCGGCGGCGGATGGCCGACCTGGAGTCGCCCGGCCGCGACCCGATCGCCCCGCAGTACCTCGTGGCGTGCGTCGACCGCGCCGCGTCCGACGACGCGATCCTGACCTGCGACTCGGGCACCATCGCCACCTGGGCGGCGCGGCACTGGACCATTCGCGGCGACCGCGGCTTCTACCTGTCGGGCAATCTCGCCTCGATGGCCCCCGGGCTGCCGTACGCCATCGCGATGCAGCACGCCCATCCGGACAGGCAGGTGATCGCCTTCGTGGGCGACGGCGGCTTCGCGATGCTCATGGCCGAGTTCCTCACCGCAGCGCGGTACGGGCTGCCGATCACCGTCGTGGTCAACAACAACGGCTCGCTGGGGCAGATCCTGTGGGAGCAGATGGTCCTCGGGTTCCCCGAGCACGGCGTCCGCTTCGGCGCCCCGGCCTCGGACTTCTCAGGGTGGGCGCGCTCGTGCGGCGGATACGGCCGCAAGGTCACCGACCCCGGCGAGCTCGCCGGCGCGGTGGCCGAGGCGCTCGCCCACCCGGGGCCGGCGCTGCTCGACGTCGACGTCGACCCGAACGAGCCGCCCATGCCCGGCAAGGTGGAGTACCAGCAGGCCAAGAAGTTCGCCCAGGCGTTCCTGCGCGGCCAGCCCAACAAGGCGGCCATCGCCACGACCCTGTTCAAGGACCGCATCTCCCACCTGGGTCACTGACCCGGATGTCCTGCTCGGTCACCCGCCGCCGTCACCATGACCCCGGCATGGGAACGTGACGCCCCGGCGCCCGGCCCGGCCCCCGGCCGGTCCACCATGGCGGACCGGCCGGGACGTGGACGGTGCCGGGACGTGAAGGCCGCGACGTGGACGGCGCCGCGACGTGGACGGCGCCGCGACGTGGACGGTGCCGGGACGTGCAGGTCGGGACATGAAGGCGGTCGGGACATGAAGGCGGTCGCGACGTGAACGCGGTCGCGACGTGATGCCCGCCCGGCCGTGGGCGACGAGGCCCTCACGGTGCCCCGCGCCCGGACCCTCGGCCGCGCGGTGGCCGGGGCCCGGCCGGGCCTCGTGGGCCCGGCCGGTTCCCGGATGCCGGGCGTGTCCCCGGGCTTGTCCCTGTGGACCCTATTCGACCCTCCGCGCGGCGTCCTTCTTCGCGACGGGCTTCTCGTGCTTGACGTGGACCTCGTGCGAGTGCGCCTTCTCCGGCTTGTGGCGGAACCAGTCCCTCGCGTCTCGCCGGAGCGACTCGCGTGCCTCGTTGAAGCTGTGGAACCGGCGCATGTGCCGCGTGTGGTAGATGTCATCGGCGAAATGACCGTTGTGGTAGTGCCGGTGGTGGCCGTGGTGCCCGCGGCCGCCGCCTCCGCCGCCGCCCCCGCCGTACACGTCGTAGACGTCGGTCTTGCCGTGCTCGGGCTTGTAGGCGTGATGCTTGTAGTGCTTGTGCGGGCGCTTGACGTAGTGCTTGCGGGCTTCCTTTCTGGGCTTCTTCTCGGGAACCTCGCCTCCGCCTCCGCCCTCGGGCGCCGACGGGAACGCGAAGTCGACCTGGGAGCCGTCCTCGGAGGTGCCGGGGTGCGAGTCGGCCTGCGCGGGAAGCGCCGGCGCCATGAGCACCCCGGCCGTCATCGCCGCGCCGATGTACACGGACAGGGACCGGCCGTTGATCCTTCGCATCAAGGACCGCCTGTTCTCAGGTGAGATAATCACCTAACTACCCCCCAATTAGTTAAGGCAGCGAATTGCGCTTTGTATCACCATAATGGCGGCACATAGCTGAACTACCCCCATATTGCGGCGGCAACACAGATGATTAATGGGGCCAACTGTGTCGACTGCCGGTTAATACGGCAAAAGGGGTATGGCGCCGACGGGCCATTTGCACGGTATATCGGATGAAGGGCTTTATATCCCCATAACTGGGACCACCCGCGCGCGACCCCCGTCCCAGCCGCCCACCAGCGGGACACTGCTCTCGGCCGTCCACCGGCCGTCCACCGGCGGGGCACCGGTCCCGGCTGTCCACCGGCGGGGCACCGGTCCCGGCCGTGCACCAGCGGGACACCGGTCCCGGCCGTCCACCGGCGGGGCACCGGTCTCGGCTGTCTACCAGCGGGACATCGGTCCCGGCCGTCCACCGGCGAGACGTACGGCCGGCGCGTGCCGCCCCGGTCCGCTCCGCAAGCCTTCGGTGGACTTTGGAGCGGACCCTCGGGCCGGCGTTCTCTCGCGGCGGCCGGCCCGCCTGGTCAGCCGGTGGTGGGCGGAGGCTGTCCCGCTTCTTCGCCGAGCACCCGGTCGGCGACGGCGAAGGCACTGTTGGCGGCGGGGACGCCGCAGTACACGGCCGTCTGGAGCAGGACCTCCCGGATCTCCTCCGGGCTGAGACCGTTGCGCAGCGCCGCGCGCACGTGCATGGCCAGCTCCTCCAGGTGGCCGCGCGCCACCAGAGCCGTGAGCGTCACGCAGCTGCGGGCACGCCGGTCGAGCCCGGGGCGGGTCCAGATCTCCCCCCAGGCGTAGCGGGTGATGAAGTCCTGGAACGGCGCGGTGAAGTCCGTCGTGCGGGCGATGGCCCGGTCGACATGGTCGTCTCCCAGGACCGCACGCCGCACCGCCATCCCCTCGGCGTACCGCGCCCCGGCGTCCACGGGGCCTGCATGCTCCACGGGCGCGGCGACGCTCCGGTCGGCGGTCGTGGCGGTCGTGGCGTGCGTGGTCGCAGGGACGGGCGCGGGCGCAGGGGCGGATGCGGAAGCGGCCTCCGGAGCGAAAGCGGCCTCCGCGGCGAAAGCGGCCTCCGCGGCGAAAGCGGCGCCCGGGGCGGAAGCGGCCTCCGCGGCGGAAGCGGCGTCTGGGGCGGAAGCGGTCTCTAGGGCGTGATCGGTGTCCGGGGCGTGAACGGTGCCGGGGGCGGGGGACAGGTGGGCGAGCAGGGCGGCCAGAACGGGACCGGGGCGCTCGACGCCGGCCAGGTGGGCGGCGTGGCCCACCTCGGTGAGCGAGGCTCCCGGGATGCCGTCGGCCAGCTCGCGGGCGTGGCGCGGCGGAGTGGCGGGGTCGTCGCGGCCCGCGACGACCAGCGTGGGCGCGGTCACGCGAGGCAGATCGGCGCGCAGGTCGTAGGCTGCCAGCGCGTCGCAGCAGGCCGCGTAGCCCTCCGGGTCGGCGGCGCGAAGGTCCTCGGTCAGCGCCCGGGCCGCCGGCGCCCTTGCGAACGCCGGGGTGAACCACCGCGCGGCGGCGACGTCGGCCACCGGGCCGGTGCCCTCGGCCCGCACCAGTGCGGCGCGTTCGCGCCAGCTCTCCGGTTCGCCGAACCGGGCCGAGGAGCACACCAGGGCGAGCGAGGTGACCCGCTCGGGGTGGTGGACGGCCAGCCACGCGCCGACGGCCCCGCCCAGCGAGACGCCGGCGTAGGCGAAGGCGTCCAGGCCGAGCGCGTCGGCCAGGTTCAGAACCAGGCGGGCGAGGTCGGCGACGGTGGTGGCGCCCGGCGCGGTGCTGGGCAGCAGGTCGGCGGGGGAGCGGCCGTGCCCGGGCAGATCCCAGCGCACGACCCGGTGGTGGCGGGCCAGCACCGGCACCTGCGGGTCCCAGACGGCGAGGCTCGTGCCCAGCGAGGGCCCGAGGACCAGCGGCGGCGCCGAGTCCGCCCCGTCCACCCGGTGGGCCGGCGGGCGCGGCGCGGCGGCGGTCATGACGTCCTCTCGATTGTGCGCAGGGCCCGGTCGACCAGGGCCCCGGCGGAGCCCAGGTACCCCGCCGGGTCGGCGAGCGCCCGCAACTCCTCCCAGGAAACCCCGGCGTCCTCCTCGAACGGCCCGCCGTCCTCCCCAGGTGCCCGGGCGTCCTTCCCGGCCGGCTCGCCGTCTTCCCCAGGTGCTTCGGTGTTCTGCTCGGGTTGTCCGCCGTCTTCCCGAGGTGCCTGAGTGGTCTCCCCGGGCGGCCTGCCGTAGTTCCCAGGTGCCCCGGGGTCCTGCTCGGACGGTCCGCCGTCTTCCCCAGGTGCACCGGTGTTCTCCTTGGACGGCCCGGCGTCATCTCCTGGAGGCGCCGCGTCCCGCCTGGAGGCGGAGGCGTGCTGGTGGGGTAGGGCGGCCGCCACATGTGGTTCGGCGGCGAGGGCGTCATGGCGGGACAGGAGGGTCGCCACGTCCGGTTCGGCGGCGAGGGCGTCGGCCAGGTCGATGCCCTCCTCGGCGGCGCGGCGGGAGGCGCGGGTCACCGCCCGCTTCGCGCGGTCCCTGCCGATCGAGGCGGCCAGGGCGATGCTCAGGTGCTCGGCCGCCACCAGGCCGCCGGTCATGCCGAGGTTGTCGCTCATGCGCCGGGGGTGGACCCGGAGCCCCTCGGCCAGCTCCGCGGCTTCCCGGGCGGCCCCGCCGACCAGGCGGACCGCTTCGCGCGCCGGCTGCCACTCGGCGTGCCAGGCGCCGGCCGGACGCTCGTCCTCGGCGGCCAGCGAGCCGTGCAGCACGCCGGTCAGCGCGGGGACCTGCCGCGCTGCGGCGGCGATGAGCACCGCGCGCACCGGATTGGACTTGTGCGGCATCGCCGAGGACCCGCCGCCCTGGCCCTCCGCCACCTCACCGGCCTCGGTGCGCGACAGGACGAGCACGTCAGCCGCCATCTTGCCCAGCGCGCCCGCGGTGAACGCCAGCGCCCCCGCGAGGTCGGCGATCGGCGCCCGCAAGGTGTGCCACGGGAGCACGGGCTCGGCCAGCCCGGTCTCGGCCGCGAAGGCGGCCAGCAGCCGCACCCCGACGTCACCCTCCCGATGGGCGGCTCCGGCCCGCACGCTCGCGTAGGCGTGGAAGGCGGCCAGGGTGCCGGCGGCGCCGCCGAGCTGGGCGGGCAGGCTCGCGCGTACGGCGGCCAGCCGGTCGCGGGCGCCGGCGGCCAGGGTCAGCCAGCCGGCGGCCTTGAGGCCGAACGTGGTCGGCACCGCGTGCTGGGTGAGCGTGCGGCCCGCCATCGGGGTGTCGCGGTGCGCGACGGCCAGCTCAGCCAGCGCCCGCACCGTCCGCCCGAGGTCGGCCAGCACCGGTTCGAGGGCGCGGCTCGCGACGAGCATCAGCGCGGTGTCCCAGATGTCCTGGCTGGTGGCGCCGCGGTGGACGTACGGGGCGGCCTCCGAGTCGCGGGCCGCGACCGCGGCGGTGAGGTCGGCCACCAGCGGGATGACCGGATTGCCGCCGGAGCGGGCCCGCGACGCCAGGTCCCTGACGTCGTACCGTGCCGTCTCGGCCGCCGCGGCCGTCACCGCGGTTGCCGCGGCGGCGGGGGCCAGCCCGACCGCCGCCTGGGCGCGGGCGAGCGCCGCCTCGGCGTCCAGCATGCCCCGGACGAACGCGGCGTCCCCGGTCGCCGCCTCGACCTGAGAACCCGCCCAGACCGGTGCGAGCAACCCCACATCCGCCCAATCCGAGCCGGCGGCCGCGGACGGGCCGACCGGATCGGACGGGATCTCCACGGAGGTGGCGGCGCCCGGGGTCGGGCGGGCCGCCGGTTCGCCGGGGCCTGGCCGGTCGGCGGCATCGGAGGACTTCGCGGAGGCGACGGCGTCCGACGTCGGGCGATTCGGCGGTTCGCCGGAGCCAGGCCGGTCAG
This sequence comes from Sphaerisporangium sp. NPDC005288, assembly GCF_040607475.1. NCBI lineage: Bacteria > Bacillati > Actinomycetota > Actinomycetes > Streptosporangiales > Streptosporangiaceae > Sphaerisporangium > Sphaerisporangium sp. NPDC005288. The sequence goes on from NZ_JBEXGT010000019.1 coordinate 18,329, forward strand.
CGGCCGGGTCGGCGGGGGCGGGTGTCTTCGCGGAGGCGGTGGCGTCCGGGGTCGGGCGGGTCGCCGGTTCGTCCGGGCCGGGCCGGTCAGTCGAAGGCAAGGAACACCGTCTCCTCGTGGACACCGTCGTGCTGCAGGCGGATGTCGAACCCGTAGACCTTCTCGCGTTCGGCCACGGCGAGCAACGTGGCCCGCCGCTCCGGCGGCAACGACGCCAGCAGCGGCTCGGTGGCGGGGTCGGCGAGGTCGGGCAGGTAGACGCGGGTGAACAGGTGGTGCAGCAGGCCGCGGGCGAAGACGCACACCGAGATGTACGGCACGCCGCCCGGCGGGAGCGTGCGCACCGCGTAGTGCCCGTCGGCGTCGGTGGCGACGCGCCCGAACCCGGTGAAGTCGACCCCGGTGCGGCCGATGACGGCGCCGGTGACCTGGTCGCGGCGCAGCGACCCGGGAGCTCCCGCCCGCGACCCGTCGGCGGCGGGCTGCCAGAACTCCAGCATCGCGTCCGGGACGGGCGACCCGGCTCCGTCGAACACCCGGCCGTGGACGGTGACCGTGCCGGGATGCCCGGTGGGGGCCATGTCCTCGCCCTTGGCGAACGGCAGTGCGTAGCCGTAGAAGGGGCCGACGGTCTGCGACGGGGTGGGCTGCCGCGTCATGGGGCCTCCTCGATGGGCCGGACGATGGACGGGGGTACGGGCAGAGGGGACAGGTGGGCGCCGGGCCGTGAACGGCGGGGGCCTGAGCGGAAGAGCGAGTGCGGGCGGGTCATCGCGCCGGTTTTGTCCAGGTCGCGCCGGGACCGGACAGGACGATGTCCTAGCGGTAGCGGTTTTGTCCAGGTCGCGCCGGGGTCGGACCGGACGGTGTCCCGGCGGGGCGGTTCGGTCGAGGTCGCGGTGGGACCGGACCGGACGATGTCCCATCGGTGTCCGAGTGGGCGGGTCATCAGGCCGGTTCGGTCCAGGTCGCGGCGGGGCCGGACAGGACGATGTCCCAGTGGTATCCGAGCGACCATTCCGGGGTCGACAGGTCGTGGTCGTACCGGGCCACGAGGCGCTCGCGGGCCGCGTCGTCGGTCACCGACTGCATGATCGGGTCGAACGTGAACAGCGGGTCGCCCGGGAAGTACATCTGCGTTATCAGCCGCTGTGTGAAGGCGGAGCCGAAGACCGAGAAGTGGATGTGCGCGGGCCGCCAGGCGTTGTCGTGATTACGCCACGGGTAGGCGCCCGGCCTGATCGTCGTGAAGGCGTACCGGCCCTCGTCGTCGGTCAGGCAGCGGCCGACGCCGGTGAAGTTCGGGTCCAGCGGCGCCGGATGCCGGTCGCGCTGGTGGGCGTAGCGCCCGGAGGCGTTGGCCTGCCAGATCTCGACGAGCTGCCCGCGCACCGGCCGGCCGTCCCCGTCGAGCACCCGTCCGGTGAGGTGGATGCGCTCGCCCAGCGGCTCCCCGTGATGCTGGCCGGTGAGGTCGGCGTCCAGGTCGGTGACGTCGGTGACGCCGAACACCGGGCCGCTCAGTTCCACCGCCTCGGGGTCGCCGACCGCCACCAGGTCGTGGCGCGGGTGACGTAGCAGGCTGCTGCGGTAGGGCGGATAGCCCCGCGCCGGGTGGTCCCGGCGGGCCGCGCCGCCCTCGACGGCCTTGACGTAGTCCTGCCGTGCCTGCGTGATCTCCGCGCTGATGATCTCCTGGGTGACCGGCGCGGCGGCGCCGCCGACCGGCGGGCCGGCCTCGCGCGCGTTGCCGGCCGGTGCGGGGACGGCGGGAGACGGCTCGGGGGTGGTGGGCATGTGTCTGTCGCTACCTTTCCAGGACCAGGGCGATGCCCTGTCCCACGCCGATGCACAACGCCGCGAGCCCGGTGCCGGAGCCCGCGGCGGCGAGCTGGTGGGCGACCGCCCCGGCCAGGCGGGCCCCGGAGGCGCCGAGCGGGTGGCCGATGGCGATGGCGCCGCCGCGGGGGTTGACGACGGCCGGGTCCAGGCCCGGCCACTCGGCCAGGCAGCCGAGGGCCTGCGCGGCGAACGCCTCGTTGAGCTCGAAGACGGACAGGTCCCCGAACCCCTTGCCCGCCCGGGCCAGCGCCCGCCGTACGGCCTCGACGGGGCCCAGGCCGTAGTACTGCGGCTCGACGCCGGTGACGGCGGAGGCGCGGACGCGGGCGAGCGGCTCGCGCCCGACGGCCCGCAACCCCTCCTCGTCGCACAGCAGCAGCGCCGCCGCGCCGTCGTTGAGCGGCGAGGAGTTCCCCGCGGTGACGGTGCCGCCGTCGGGGCGGAAGGCCGGCGCGAGCCTGGCCAGGGACTCCATAGAGGTGTCGTCGCGGATCGCCTCGTCGCGCGGCTGCTCCACGCCCTCCACGGGGACGACCTCGCCGGCGTAGGCGCCCTCCCGCCAGGCGCGGGCCGCCTTCTGGTGGCTGGCCAGGGCGAAGGCGTCCTGCCGCTCGCGGCTGATCCCGTACTTGCCGGCGATCAGCTCGGCGCCCTCGCCGAGCGCGACCGTCCACTCGGCGGGCATGCGCGGGTTCACCATGCGCCAGCCGAGCGTGGTGGAGTACATCTCCTGGTGCCCCGCAGGGAACGCCCGCTCGGGCTTGGGCAGGACGTAGGGCGCGCGCGACATGGACTCCACTCCGCCGGCCACGACGACGGAGGCGTCCCCGGCGGCGACGGCGCGGGCCGCCTGGACGACGGCCTCCATCCCCGAGCCGCACAGCCGGTTGATCGTCGTGCCCGGGACGGTGACCGGGAGCCCGGCCAGCAGGACGGCCATGCGGGCGACGTCGCGGTTCTCCTCGCCGGCCCCGTTGGCGTTGCCGAAGAACACATCGTCGATGCGGGCGGGGTCGAGGTCGGGGCTGCGGCCGGCGATCGCCCGGACGACGTGGGCGGCCAGGTCGTCCGGGCGGACCTTCGACAACGCGCCGCCGTACTTGCCGAACGGGGTGCGGACGGCGTCGACGATGTACACCTCGCTCACTGGCGCACCGATCTCTTGCCGGTGGTCAGGAGACTCATGCGCGGCCCTCCTTGTGAAGACGGGTGGACGGACGGCCGGGAACGCCTGGCGCCGGGCGCGGCCGGCATCTCAGGCGGCCTTGAGGGTGCGCAGGGCCGTGAGCTCGGCGTCGGTGGGGGGCGGGGTGGTGGCGACGTGGTCGGCCGTCTTCAGTGGCCAGCCGGTGGCGGCGCGGGCCTGCTCGACCGTCACCCCGGCGTGCAGCTCGGTCAGGACCAGCTCGGCGGTCCGCGGGTCCGGGCGCAGGACGCCGAGGTCGGTGATGACGGCCACCGGCCCCCCGCCGCGCAGGCCGAGCCGTTCGCGGTCGCCGCGTCCCGTCCCGTGGCCCACCGAGGTGGTGAAGTCGAGCCGGTCGACGAAGTTGCGGGTCGAGTGGCGCAGCACGATGAACACCTCGCGGCAGCTCGCCGCGATCTCCGGTGCCCCGCCCGCGCCGGGGAGCCGTCCCTCCGGCCGGCCGGGGCCGCGGTCGATGACGGTGGTGTTGATGTTGGCGAACCGGTCGAGCTGGGCGGCGCCGAGGAACCCGACGTCGATGCGCCCCGCCTGCAGCCAGTAGTTGAACACCTCGGGGACCGAGACCACCGCGTCGGCCGTGTCGGCCAGCTCGCCGTCCCCGATGGACAGCGGCAGCCGGGCGGGCTTGGACCCGAGCGCGCCGGACTCGTAGATCAGGACGAGGTCGGGGCGGCAGGTGCGGCGGGCGAGGTTGGCGGCCGTGCTCGGCAGGCCGATGCCGACGAAGCAGGTGCGCGCCCCGGCCAGGGCACGGGCCGCGTTGACGGTCATCACCTCGTCCGGCGTCCAGTCGCTCATCGGACGCGGGCTCCTTCGCTCTGCGCGGCCGTGCCGCTCCGGATCGCGCGGGCCGTCATCGGGCGCGGGCTGCTTCGCCGCGCGGCCATGCCCCCGGGGATCGTGCGGGCCGTCATCGGGCGCGGGCTGCTTCGCCGCGCGGCCGTGCCGCCGGGGATCGTGCGGGCCGTCATCGGGTGGGGGTGTCCTGGCTCGCGGGAGCCGGCGCGTCGTGCGTGATGTTCTCCCTGAGCCATGTGGCGAACCTCTCACGGTCGCGGGAGATCGGGTCCCACGCCTGGTAGAAGCCATTGTCACGGACCGAGTAGCCCGCCGCGTAGGAGGGGTGGGCGCCGCCGGGCGCGGGCGCGACCGCGGTGATCGCCCAGCCGGGCAGGACGACGGCGCCGGGGCGCGGCCGCAGCTCCTCGACGATCTCCTCGACGGTGACCAGTACCCGGCGGGCGGCGAGCGCGGCCTCCTTCTGCACCCCGGTGAGCCCCCAGAGCTGGACGTTGCCCTCCCGGTCGGCCTGCTGGGCGTGGATGACGGTGACGTCGGGGTTGAGCGCCGCGACGGCCGCCAGCTCTTCGCCGGTGAACGGGCAGGTCACGGTGGCGACGGTGTCGGTGCGGCCGGCGAGGTCGGTGCCGCGGTAGCCGCGCAGCACGGCGAAGGGGAGCCCCGAGGCCCCGGCGACGTAGCGGTTGGCCATGCCCGCGTGGCTGTGCTCGTCCACCTCCAGCGGGCGGGGCCAGCCGTTCTCCACCGCGTCCCGGAACCGGTGCAACGAGCCGACGCCCGGGTTGCCGCCCCAGGAGAACACCAGTTTCCTGACGAGCCCGGCGCCGATGAGCTGGTCGTAGATCACATCGGGGGTCATCCGGATCAGCGTCAGGTCGGTGATCCCCTGCCGGATGACCTCGTGGGCCGCGGCGAAGGGGATGAGGTGGGTGAAGCCCTCCATCGCGACCGCGTCGCCGTCGTGGATCAGCTCCGCCACCGCTTCCGGGAGCGTACGGATGTCAGCCAATGTCCCTCGTCCTCGCGTCGGCGCGGCCAGAGCCCTCTCGACGCGCTGTCGGATGATCGTGAGAGTGTTCGCCTGGCGAACAGTTGTTCATTATAGTGCCCCCAAAGTCTGGTCTCCGGCCCCCGGCCCTGTCAACGACACCCCGGCGCCCCACCCCGAACGGGCCGCCCGCGCCCCTGTCCGAGGAGGCGTCCGGCGCCGGGCGCACCAGCCCTCCACCCCGTGTCCGGGCAGGCCGCACCCCTGTGTCCGCCGTCGGCGAGAGATCAAACCTTGCGATGTTTCTATGGTTTTGAGACGCTGCGATGGTGGACGCCACGAACACACCGCGCGGCCGTGATCTGCTCATCGCCGCCAGGGCCGTCGCCGTCGCCCTCGGCCACACCGCCGCCGAGGTCACCGAACTCGCCGTCGAACTCGGCCAGGACGGCCGCCGCGACTGGCAGACCGCCGAACTGCTCCTGGCGGCGCTCGCCGAGCTGGCCCGCCGCGACCCGGGCCGCCGCGACCTCGTCGGCGCCGTCGAGGCCGGGGAGATCCTCGGCGTCTCCCGGGCCCGCGTGCACCAGCTCGCCGAACGGCCGGACTTCCCCGCGCCGCTCTGCGTCCTGGCCGCCGGCAAGCTGTGGGCCCGGGCGGACATCGCCGCCTTCGCCGCCCGCTGGCACCGCCGCCCCGGCCGTCCCCGCAAGCCCGCCGAAGGCCGCGCCGTCCTCCAGCTGCCCGCGCTTCCGGGTTGACAGCGGTCCGGGGCGCGTCTAAGCACCAGGTATGCCCAACCTGAGCGCCTTCCCGCCGGAGTTCCTGTGGGGCGCGTCGTCGGCCGGTCACCAGATCGAGGGCGGCAACGTCGCCAGCGACTTCTGGGAGATGGAGCACGCCTCCGGCACCGTCTTCGCCGAGCCGAGCGGCGACGCCTGCGACGGCTACCACCGCTGGCGCGAGGACGTCGGCCTGCTGGCGGGCATCGGGCTCAACGCCTACCGCTTCAGCCTCGAATGGAGCCGCGTCGAGCCGGAGGAGGGGCGGTTCTCCCGGGCGGCCATCGACCACTACCGGCGCGTCGTGGAGGGCTGCCACGAACGCGGCGTCACCCCCGTGGTGACCCTCCAGCACATCACCGTCCCGCGCTGGTTCCGCCGATCGGGCTGGTGGACCGGGCCGGAGGCCGCCGCCCGTTTCGCGCGCTTCACCGAGGCGGTGCTGCCGATCGTCTCCGAAGGTGTCGGCCACGTCTGCACCATCAACGAGCCCAACTTCGCCGCGATGCTGGAGCACGACCTGGCCCCGGCCCGCGCGGCGGGCGGTGCGCCCGCGGCGCCCGGCCCGGCCGTCACCGAGGCCTTCATCACGGCTCATCGCCGAGCCGTCGAGGTGCTGAGATCGGTGCCGGGGCTGGCGTGCGGCTGGACGGTCTGCGTCGTCGACCACCAGCCCGTCGAGGGCGCCGAAGAGGCCGCCGCGGCGTGGGCCCGTCCCCGGCAGGACGTCTTCCTGGAGGCCGCCAAGGGGGACGACTTCGTCGGCGTGCAGGTCTACACCCGTGAGCTCATCGGACCGCACGGCCCGCTCCCCGTCCCCGAGGGCGCGGAGACCACCCAGATCGGCTGGGAGTACTACCCGGAGGCCATCGGTGGCGCGGTCCGGCACGCCGCGACGGTCACCGGGGGCACCCCCATCCTGGTGACCGAGAACGGCGTCGCCACCGCCGACGACACCCGCCGCGCCGAGTACCTCACGCGGGCCCTGCGGGCGCTGAAGGCCGCCATGGACGACGGCGCCGACGTCCGCGGCTACTTCCACTGGAGCCTGCTGGACAACTTCGAATGGCTCCTCGGCTACCGGCCGACCTTCGGCCTCATCGCCGTGGACCGGGCCACCTTCGGCCGCACGGTCAAGCCGAGCGCCCACGTGTACGGCGCGATCGCCAGAAGCGGCCGCCTTCCCGGGCCGTGACCTCACGCGACCCGCCGGATCACCCCGGCGCCGGGGCTGGGAGGATTCGGCCATGCCTACCTTCGCCGCGTACGACGGTCTCGATGTCGCCTTCCGGGTTCACGGCGATGGACCTCCGGTGATCTGCCTGCCCGGCGGTCCCATGCAGGACCCGGCCTACCTCTCCGACCTCGGCGGCCTGTCCGCCCACCGGCGGCTGGTCATGGTGAACCTCCGGGGCACCGGCGGGTCGGCGACGCCCGCGGACCCCGCCACCTACCGCTGTGACCGCCTCGTCGACGACGTCGAGGCCCTCCGCGAGCATCTCGGGCTCGACCAGGTGGATTTGCTCGCCCACTCCGCCGGCGCCAACCTCGCGGTGCTCTACGCGGCCCGCCACCCCGAGCGCGTCAGCAGGCTCGCTCTGATCACCCCGAGCACCATGGCCGTCGGCGTCGCCGTGACCGGCCACGACCGCCGCGAGGCCGCGCGGCTCCGCGCCGGCGAGCCGTGGTTCCCCGAGGCCTTCGCGGCCCTGGAAAGGGTCACCGAGGGCAAGGCCACCGCCCAGGATTGGGAGGCCATCGTGCCCTTCTGGTACGGCAGGTGGGACGCGGAGGCGAAGGACCACCACGCCGCCGAGGACGGGCAGCGCAACGACGAGGCCGCGGGCGTCTACGCCGCCGAGGGCGCCTTCGATCCTGACGCCACGCGCGCGGCGCTCGCCGGGTTCCAGGCGCCGGTCCTGCTGCTCGCGGGGGAGGCGGACGTGGCCGCCCCGCCGTCCGCCATGGCCGAGGTCGCGGCGCTGTTCCCCGGCGCCACGCTGGTCGTCCAGCGCGGGGGCGGCCACTTCCCGTGGCTCGACGACCCCGGCCGCTTCGTGGCGACCACCGCCGGGTTCCTCGGATGAGGGTCCGTCCCCGGCGGAACGCGGCGGGCCGGCCCGGCCGGACGCCGGGAGAACACCCTTCCCGCACGCCGCCGGGGCCGGGCCGCGACGGGAGCGCCGGCCCATGGAGGTGAGCGAGCGGACCGGGATGCTCGCCGTCCCGCCGGGGCGGGTCACCCTGTCGGACCGGCGCACGCGGCGCGACTGGACGGTCGAGGTGGCGCCCTTCGAGCTCGCGGCGGTCCCGGTCACCCAGGCGCTGTACGCGCGGGTCACCGGCCGGCGGCCGGGCGCCGCGCGAGGCGACCGGTCGCCCGTCGAGAGCGTGTCGTGGTGGGACGCGCTCCGGTTCTGCAACACCCTGTCCGAGAGGGAGGGACTGGCGCCCTCCTACCGCCTCCATGGCGATGAGGAGGGCGCCGAGTGGGAGCCGGCCTCCGGCGGCTACCGGCTCGCGACCGAGGCCGAGTGGGAGCACGCCTGCCGTGCCGGCACGACGGGCGCCCGGTACGGGACGCTGGACGAGATCGCCTGGCATCGCGGCAACTCCGGCGAACGACCGCACGACGTGGGCGGCAGGCGTCCCAACGCGTGGGGCCTGTACGACATGCTGGGCAACGTCTGGGAGTGGTGCTGGGACCTCTACGACCCCGAGGTCTACGGCACCTACCGGGTGCTGCGCGGGGGCGGGTGGTTCGACGAGCACTGGAGCTGCCGCGCCTCGGTACGGCGCCGCAGCCACCCGACGCTGCGCATCGACGACGTCGGCTTCCGCCTCGCCCGCTCCCTCCCGCGCTGAGCCCCGTCCCCGCGCGGCGGCGGCCCGAAGTCGGTGCCGGGCCGGCGGCCCGGTCGCGCGGCGCCGCGGCCTCGATGCTCCGGCAGGTGCGGAGTGGGATTCGACGTGGCCGCCGCCGGGGGGCGTGCTCTGGTTCGCGGATGGTCGGATGATCTACCCTTCCGGGTAGAAGAGGAACAGGGTGCAGCCTGTCCTTGTTTGCGGGACGTGCGCGGAACCCGCGGGGGCGTGGATGAAGGAACCGGCCGGGTAGTCCCGGTCGCCGTCGTTGAAGACGCCTGAGACCACGAAGACCTCCTCGGGACCCGGTTCGTGGACGTCCACTCCCCGCCAGCAGGTGCCGGCGTCCATCTCCAGCACGGCGGCCTTCGCGCCGTCGTCCCCGGTCCACAGCGGACGCGCGCGGATGCCGGGGAACAGTTCGCGGACCGGGGCGTCCTGGACGGCCGACCACACGTAGCCGGGTGTGTTCCGTTCTGTCGTCATGCCGCCAGCCTGGCGGCGGGCGGCCGTCCCTGCCGAGTGTCAGGAAAGACATCCTGCGGTACTTTCCTGCCATGCATCGCGTGGTGGCGCTCGTCCGCGCACCGCAGTCCACCTTCGAACTCGCGTGCGCGGCCCAGGTGTTCGGGATCGACCGGCCGGGACTGCCGGCGCGGTACACCTTTGGCATGTGCACCGAGCACCCCGGCCCGGTCGCGACCTGCGCCGGGTACGACATGCTCGTCACCGATGGGCTGGAGGCGCTCGACCGGGCGGACACCGTGGTCGTCCCGGGCTGGCTGCCCGCCGAGGAGCCGCCCTCGGCCGAGGTCGTCCGGGCGCTGCGCCGCGCGCACTCCCGTGGAGCGCGGGTGGCGAGCATCTGCTCCGGCGCCTTCGCACTGGCGCACGCCGGTCTGCTGGACGGGCGGCGGGCGACCACCCACTGGGCGCTGGCGGCGGAGTTGTCCGCGCGGTTCCCGCGGGTCCGGGTCGACCCCGGCGTTCTGTACGTCGACCACGGTGACGTGGCCACCAGCGCCGGCGCCGGGGCCGGCTTCGACCTGTGCATGCACCTGGTCCGCGGCGACCAGGGCGCCCGGTACGCCGCCCATATCGCACGCACCATGGTCATGCCGCCCCACCGCGAGGGCGGGCAGTCGCAGTACGCGGCGCCGCCACACCCCGCGCAGGTCGACGGCACGCTCGCGCCGCTGCTGGAGTGGATCACCGGGCGACTCGGCGAACCGCTGACCATCGAGAGCATGGCCGCGCACGCGGGCGTCTCGACGCGCACCCTCGCCCGGCGGTTCGCCGATCAGCTCGGCGAAAGCCCGGGACGGTGGCTGCTCGCGCGGCGGATCGCCGCGGCACGCGACCTGCTGGAGTCCTCCGACCTGGCTGTGGAGGCCATCGCCCGCCGCGTCGGCCTCTCCTCGGCCACCAACCTGCGCAGGCGCTTCCTCACCGCCCTTGGCACGACGCCCGGCGCCTACCGCCGGGCGTTCCGCGCCGGACCACGATGACACCGGTCGTGGTCACGTGAGACCCCTCGGAGTCACGCGAGACCCCGCGGAGTGGGCGGTGCCGGGTCGCCGATGGGGGTGCGCGAAGGCGTGGGGAGGGGCGGGACCGGGTCGCCGGTCGGCGACGGGGTGGGCACGGGCGGGCCGGCGCACACCACGCCGTTGAGGGAGAAGGAGGACGGCACAGGGTTGGCGCCGGGCGAGTCGGCGATGAAGCCGATCAAGGTGCTCGCGCCCGTGGCGAGCGAGCCGTTGTAGGAGACATTGGAGGCGGTCACATCGCCGCCGGTCTGGGTGTAGACGGCGTTCCACTTGTAGGCGATGGTCTGCCCGGCGGTGAAGGACCAGGCCAGCCGCCAGCTCGTCAGGGCGTCACCCAGGTTGGTGATGGTGACGTTCGCGGTGAACCCGCCGCGCCACTGGTTGGCGACGACGTAGGCGACCCGGCATCCGGCCGCGGCGGAGGCCGGTCCTGTCGCGGTCAGGGTCGTGGCGGTGACACCGGACGCCAGCGCGAGCGCCAGGAGGACCTCCCGGCGTCGGCGGCGCGTCGGAACGGAACCGGCCTGCGTTTCGGCCTGCATGGTGGACCTCCAGTGCGAGAGCGATGGTCGATCACCGAGGTGCGGTGTCACGGGGTGCGTGTCACGGGGTGCGTGACACGGTGTGCGGTGTCACGGGGGGCGGTGTCATGGGGTCGATGTAACGGAGCGCCGTGTCATGGGGATCCGGTTCCGGCGCCGACCCAGGTGCGAGGTCGCCGGGGTGGAGGTGCCGGATACGGAAAGTCGCGGGGGACGCCGGGTGGGTGCGGTGCCGGGTGGCGCCTGATTGTCACCGCGCGTCGCCGGATGGTCAACGCCGGTTCGCCGGGGCGGGACGTCGAGAACGGCGGACGCGCTGCTTCGGGCGTGCCCGTGCCGTCGTGCCCGATGAAACGTGCAGCGATCGCTTCGCGCGCTCACCGACAATCTTTTTGATTCGCTCATCCTGCCGAGAGGTATTGCACCGGGGACGTCATGTGTGATCGGTGGCGATGGTTTAACGGTGTGTGGCATCCGATATACCGACCTTTCCAGATATGTGGACTGGTTGGTCACGGCCGTGTCACGCGCGCCTGGAAGCGGCGGTATTTTGAGCGCCCCTCGTATATCTCCTGGCCGACAAAACGGACAACGGTGATCTGACGCCCTCTTGACGACCGGCCGGCACGGGCCGCGCACCCCAGAGTGCGGCGGGGCGCGCGCGGGCCGGTGGCGGCGAGCCGGTCGCCGGGACCGCTGGCCAGGTACTTCGCGACGGGCGACGGCATCGGGCGTACGGGCGGCGCGCCCTTCAACCGAAGACCATTCGGTTGACGTTGTGATCTGACGATCAGTTAAGGCGTAAGATCATGGTCTTGGACAGGAACATATACCAGTATGGGATGATGAGTTCGCATTCATAACTGGGGGCGACATGCGGGTTCTTCTGATTGAGGACGACGAACGCATGGCAAAAGCCCTCGGCTCGTTGTTGAGGAACCATAGCCACGAAGTCGTGCACGCCGCGTCCGGCGCGGCGGCGCGGCAGGCGTTCGGGTACGACCTGATGCTCCTCGACCTGGGTCTTCCCGATGAGGACGGCCTGGAGGTGTGCCGTTCCATCCGCGAGTTCAGCGATGTGCCGATCATCATGCTCTCGGCCCGCGGCACCGAGCACGACCGGATCCTCGGCCTGCGCACCGGGGCCGACGACTACCTGGTGAAACCCTTCAGCATGGCCGAACTCGAGGCCCGGATGCAGGCCGTGATGCGCAGGCCGAGGACCGGCATGGTCGGCGCCGTCACGGTCGGTGACGTCGCGGTGGACCACGTCGCGCACGCCGTCCACCGCGCCGGGCACCCGGTGGCCCTCACCCGCAAGGAGTTCGCGGTGCTGTCCCGCCTGATCGCGAGCCCCGGCGAGATCGTCAGCCGCGACCACCTGCTGCGGGAGATCTGGAACGACACCGGCCAGGCGGCGCGGCGGACCCTGGACGTGCACATCACCAACCTGCGCGCCAAGCTGGGCGCGCCCAACGTGATCCAGACCGTCCGCGGGGTGGGCTACCGCATCATCGTGCCCTCCGTTCCCGAGCCCACGCGCGCGGCCAAGGATTCGAGATCGGGCGAGCCGTGCGAAAACGCCTGGTGGTGATCTTCCTCTCCTGCATCGTGCTCACGTTGTTCTGCCTGGAGATCCCGGCGGCGATGATGACGGCCCAGACCGACACCCAGACCATGGTGCTGGACAGGCAGAGCGACACCGAGCGCTTCGCCCACCTCGCCCAGCCGGCCTCCGCCACCCGGCCGATGACCGACATCACCGCCGACCTGGACCGCTACCAGTTGCTGTACGGCGTGCGCGCGGTGCTGGTGTCCAGGGAGAACCGCATCGAGGCCGACACCCGGCGCGGCACCGGGCTCGGAGACGACGTGCGCGACGACATCGAGACGGCCCTGTCGGGCGAGCGGGCCAGCTCCCCCCAGCTCATCTGGCCCTGGGACGTGTCCTCCCTGGTCGTCGCCGTGCCCATCGTCGTGGACGGCGAGACCGTCGGCGCGGCCGCCACGATCTCCCCCACCGGCCACGCCCGCATGGAGACGCTGAGCTGGTGGACGCTCCTGCTCATGGGCGGGCTGGTGCTGCTCGGGCTGGCGCGGCTGGTCATGGAGCCCATGGTCCGCTGGATCCTGCGCCCGGTCAGCCAGCTCGACCAGGCGGCGAACGCGATCACCGCCGGGGAGCTGACCCGCCGCACCGACGCCTCCACCGGGCCGCCGGAGCTGCGCAACCTGGCCACGTCGTTCAACACGATGGCCAAGACGATCGAGCTGCTCATCGACAAGCAGCGCGCCTTCATCTCCTACACCAGCCACCAGTTGCGCACCCCGCTGGCGGTGCTGCGGCTCCAGCTCGAGGGCCTGTGCGAGGAGTACTCCTCCCGCGAGGCGCGCCTGGTGGAGACGCTGGAGGAGGTGGACCGGCTGACCGGCATCTGCGACGGCCTGCTCGCGCTCGGCCGGGCCGAGTCCGACACGGTCACCACCTGCGTGGAGGACGTGGGCGCGATCGCCACCGAGCGCGTGGTCACCTGGGAGGCGGTGGCGGCGCGGCGGTGCGTGCGCCTGCGCCGCACCGGAGAGCCGTCGGCGCGGGCGGTGTCCAGCAGCGGCATGCTCATCCACGTCCTGGACGCGCTCATCGAGAACGCCATCAAGTTCTGCGGGCACGGGACGACCGTGACCGTTCGGGTGGACCTCGAGCCGACGGCGGAGCCCGCCGACCCCGGCGGCTCGGTGGAACGCGGGCCGTGCGGAGGCGGCGCCGAGGCGGGCGAGCGGGGGTGGGTGGTCATCCGGGTCACCGACGACGGCGAGGGCATGCCGCCCGAGGCGATCACCCGCGCCACCGACCCCTTCTGGCGGGGACCGGGCAGCGAGAGCAGGCCCGGCTCCGGTCTCGGCCTCGCCATCTGCGCCACGCTGGTCTCCCGCATGGGAGGACGGTTCGAGCTGCGCGGGGCGGAGCCGTCCGGCGTCGACGCCCGCGTCCGCCTGCCGCTGCCGAGCGGCGACGCGTCTTCCTGAGGAGAGGCCATGCGGCTCACCCCGCTTCTAGCCCGGCGCAGCGCCCTGGCGCTGCCGCTGGTCCTGCCGCTCTACGGCTGCTCCGACGAGAGGCCACCACTGCGACGGGTCGTGGTGGCGACCGGCGGCCAGGGCGGCGTGTACTACGAGCTGGGCCGGGCGCTGGCGCACCACCTGCACGACCAGTGGGGCTGCCAGACCGAGGTCCGCGCCACCGCCGCGTCGGTGGAGAACCTGCGACTGGTCGCCGACGGCGCGGCCGACGTCGCCTTCGCCAGCCTGGACTCGGTCGCCCTCGCGCTCCTCGGGCTGCCGCCGTTCCAGCGGCCGATGAAGATCTCCGCGCTCGCGCAGATCTACGACGACTACGTGCAGCTCATCAGCCTGCGCGGCACCTCCGTCGACCACCTTTCCGACCTGGCCGGGCACCATGTCAGCGCCGGGGCCCCGGGCTCGGGGACCGAGCTGGTCGCCGAGCGGGTGCTGGCCGTCGGCGGCTTCGCGCGCCCGAGCCTGGCCCGCCTGGGCGTCGCCGACTCGGTGCAGGCGCTGCTGGGCGGGCATATCCAGGCGTTCTTCTTCTCCGGCGGCCTGCCCACGCCGGCCATCGCCGGGCTGGCCGACCTACGGCCCATTCACATCATTCCGCTCGGCGACCACGTCGAGATCCTGCAACGGCGCTACCAGGGCGTCTACGTCCGCAAGACGATCCCGTCGGTGACCTACCACCTCAGCCAGGGCAGCGTCCCCACCGCCGGGATCCACAACCTGCTGGTCGTCAACGACCGCATGCCCCAGGCGGACGCGTACTGGCTGACCCGCGTGCTGTTCGAGGCGCGCGTGGAGTTCGCCGCGGCGCACGCCGAGGCACGGCACCTGCACCAGCGCACCGCCGTCTACACCGCGCCCGCTCCGCTGCACCCCGGCGCCGTCCGCTACTACCGCGAGGTCAAGCCGATGGCCGCCGCCACGACGGACGGGTGAACGCGCACGGCCACGGCCCGGCGCGCGGCAGAGCCATGGCCCCGGTCCCGCGGGCGGCAGAGCCACGGCCCCGGTCCTGCGGGCGGCAGAGCCACGGCCCCGGTCCTGCGGGCGGCAGAGCCGCGGGACCGGGGCCGCGCGCCCCGAACCGCCGGCCGCGAACGGCCCCTCGCGCCCGCCGGCCGTGAACGGGTCGGCCGCCGGGCGCGAGCCGCCGACCGCGAGCCGCCGGTCGCCGCCGGTCGGTCGCGGTCGGTCGCAGGCGGTCGTGGGCGGTCAGTCGCGGGCGGCCACGAAGACCGTGTCGTCGCCGATGGTGTTGACGCGCACCGAGTAGGCCACCCGGTACCCCGCCTTCTCCGCCCAGTCGCGGATCTCCGCCACCGTGTACTCCGAGCCGCCCTCGCGGACCAGCCGCACGTTGAGGCTGGTGAGCAGCGGGTGCGGGTCGGTGCGCTCCTCGTCGATCATCTGGTCGTAGACCACCAGGCAGCCGCCGGGGCGGGTGGCGCGGAAGGCCTTGTCGATGACCATCTGCCGCACCTCCACCGGCCAGTCGTGCAGGACGTGCCCGATGACGACGACGTCGGTCTCCGGCAGGTCGTCGGTGAAGAAGTCGCCGGGGTGGAAGTCCACCCGGTCGGCCACGCCGAGCCCCGCCACGTGCTCCTCGAAGTGCGGGCGCAGGGCCGGCAGGTCGAACACCCCGCCCCGCAGGTGCGGGTGGCGGCCGACGATCTGCGCGGCGACGTTGCCGCGCGCGCCGCCGACGTCGATGAAGGCCCGGTGGCGCCCCCAGTCCACGCACCGCGCGACCTCGCGCCCGCAGAAGCCGTTGTGCGCGTCCATGTGGCCCATGAACTCCCGCGTGGCCGCCGCGTCGTTGTACAGCCGCGCCATCGCCCCCTTGTCGGCCAGACCGGCCGACTTCGGGCGGCCGTCGCGCAGCGCCTCGGTGAGCGACCCCCACATCGTGTAGTGGTGGCGCGCGCTCTTGGCGACCGTGCCGCCGATGTACTCCGGCGTGCCCGGCACCAGGAGCCTGGCCGTCGCCGGCGCGTTGGAGTACGCGCCCTCGCCGTCGCGCAGCAGCAGGCCGAGCCCGACCAGGGCGTCGAGGAAGTCGGCGGCCATGCGGGGATGCAGCCCGAGCCGCTCGCGAATCCGCGGCAGCGTCGCGGGGGCCTCCGCGAGCACCTCGAACAGCCCGAGCTCCACGGCGCTGTGGAGGGTCCTTGCCGCGGTGTAGGCGGTGTTGAGCCGGACGATCGCGGTGGCCGCCGCGACGTCGCTGCTGGGCGGGGCCGGGGGAGTCGTCGTCATCGGTGCCTCTTTCGATCGATGTCGCGGTGTCAGGGCTGGGGGATGAACGTCACGGGCAGGGCTTCCAGGCCGCGCACCACCTTGTTCGGCTGCCAGCGCGGCTCGCCGGCCAGGCGCAGCCCGGGAAGCCGGCGCAGCACGGTGGCGAGCACGATCCGCGTCTCCAGCCGCGCCAGCGGAGCGCCCAGGCAGCGGTGGATGCCGTGCGAGAAGCCCAGGTGCGGGTTGGGGGAGCGGGTGATGTCGAACCGGTCGGGGTCGGCGAACACCCGCGGGTCCCTGTTGGCCGACTGGAAGGAGGTGATCAGCAGGTCCCCCTGCCCGATGGGGACCCCGTCCACGATCAGGCCCCGCTCGGCCACCCACGTGACGCCGCTGACGACCGGCTCGTACCGCAGTGCCTCCTCCACCGCCCCCGGCAGCAGGTCCGGCCGCTCGCGCAGCAGGTCGAGCTGGGAGGGGGCGGCCAGCAGCGCGTGCACGGCGCTCGCGAGGAACCAGATCGTGGTGGCGAAGCCGTTGACCAGCAGGGTGAGCAGCATCCGCAGCAGCTCGTCCTCGCTGAGCCGGTCCTGGCCGTCGCGGGCGGCGATGAGCGCGCTGGTCATGTCGGCGCCCGGCCGGGCGCGCTTGGCGGCGACCAGCTCGGTGAGGTACTCCCAGGACTCCGCGAAGGACCGGTCGCGGCCCTCCGGCGACTCCCCGTAGAGGAACCCGGCGGTGCGCCGCCGCACCTCGCCGTGCTCGTCCTCGGGCACCCCCAGCATCTCGGCGGTCACCGCGACCGGCAGCGGGCCGGTCAGCTCGGCGATCAGGTCGGCCTCGCCCCGCGCGGCGAAGCCGTCCACCAGGTCGTCGGCGACGCGCTGCACCCGCGCGCGCATCCCCTCGATCCTGCCGGTGGAGAACCCCTGCTGGACCAGGGCGCGCAGGCGGGTGTGGTCGGGCGGCGCGCTGTTGAGCGAAGGAGGCTCGCCCTCCTCCACCGGCTTGACCACCTTTCCCTCGGTGACCAGCGCGCGGACCGCGGCGTGCCGCAGCACCAGCCACGCCGGCACGTCCGGGAGGAAGGGATGCGGGATGGACGCCACCGCGTCGGACTCGCGCAGCCGCGCCAGCACCGGGTAAGGGTCGGCCTGGAACCCCGGCGCGTACGGGACGAGCGGCGCCGGCGGCTCCGCGCCGGGCGGCTCCGCGCCGGGCGGCTCCGCGCCGGGCGGCTCCGCGAGGGTGAGGGGCGCGGGGGGAACGGCGGCCGTGAGGGCGTTTCCGTCCATGTCTGGCTCCGAACGTGGGGGGACGTCAGAGCACCGATTAAGGCTTCGCCTTCTCGAGGGGTGGACGAGAACGGTCGGAAACAGGCTGCTCGACCGCTGTTCGACCGGCGCTCGATGCGGCGCCGGGAGCATTTCGCTCGGCCTGTCCACGGATCCGAGAAGGGCGACGAGCATGCGCCTGCTTTTCACCACCTTCCCCGAGCGCCCGCACTTCTACCCGATGGTGCCTCTCGCCTGGGCCTGCATGGCCGCCGGCCACGAGGTCAGGATGGTCAGCACCCCCTCGCTCGCCGAGACCACCACGCGGGCAGGGCTGCCGGCCGTCGAGGTCGGCCACGATCTCGACCTGGCGGCCATGCTCGCCCGCGGCGACTTCGCGCCCAAGCGCGACGTCCAGGCGGGCACCCCCGAGGAGCAGCAGCGGGCGGCGTGGTCGGGCATGCTGGAGAACCTCGCCAACATGCAGTTCGCCATGTGCGAGGCCATGGTGGACGACATGGTCGCCTACGCCCGGTCCTGGCGCCCCGACGTCATCGTGCACGACCCGGTGACCTTCGCCGGGCCGGTGACCGGGCAGGTCCTGGACGTGCCCACCGTCGCCCACATGTTCGGCTCGCCCGGGTTGCTGCGCATCGAGATGAAGGACCTCGGCAGCGAGCCGCTTCCCGGCTTCCTGAGGCTGTTCGAGCGCTTCGGCGTGGAACCGCGCGTGAACCCCACCGAGTGGATCGACCCCTGCCCGCCGTCCTTGCGGCTGTCGGAGGATCTCGCCATCCGCCCGGCCCCCACCTCGCTGAACCGCTACCAGGAGCGCTTCGTCCCCTACAACGGCCCCGGCTCCTCCCCGGACTGGCTCTTCCAGAACACCGGGCGGCCCCGCGTCTGCGTCACCTGGGGCACGACGCAGGAGCGCATCATGGGCGAGAGCGTGAGCGACCTGGTCCGCCGCGTGGTCGGCGTCGTCGCCTCGTTCGACGTCGAGGTCGTCTTCGCCGGCTCGGCCGAGCTGCGCCGCGACCTCGGCGACCTGCCGGACAACGTGCGCATGGTGGAGTGGGTGCCGCTGCACATGCTGCTGCCGACCTGCGCCGCCATCGTCCACCAGGGCGGAGCGGGCACGACGCTGACCTCGGCAGCGAACGCGGTGCCCCAGCTCGGCATCACCGAGGTGCCCGAGCCGCGCATCAGCATCGAGCAGCTCGCGGCCACCGGGGCCGGGCACCACCTGTTCCCCGCCGACGCCACCGCCGACCGGGTGCGCGAGATCGTCGGCGGCCTGCTCGGCGACCCCGCCTACGGCGAGGCGGCGCGCGCCGTCCAGGACGACATCCGCCGGCAGCCGGCGCCCGCCGAGCTGGTGCCGGTCCTCGAGAAGCTCGCCGGGGTGGATCCCGGCGCGGGAGCGCGATGAAGGCCCCAATGAAGGCCCTGGTGCTCGCCGGCGGCCACGGCACCCGGCTGCGGCCGATCACCAACACCTCGGCCAAGCAGCTCGTGCCCATCGCCAACAAGCCGGTGCTGTTCTACGGCCTGGAGGCGCTGCGCGACGCGGGCGTCCGCGAGGCCGGCGTCATCGTCGGGGACACCGCCGCCGAGGTCAGGGCGGCGGTGGGCGACGGTTCACGCTTCGGGCTGCGCGTCACCTACATCCCCCAGCACGCGCCGCTCGGCCTCGCGCACTGCGTGCTGATCGCCCGCGACTTCCTCGGCGACGACGACTTCGTGGTGTACCTGGGGGACAACTTCATCGTCGACGGCATCGCCGAGTTCGTCGGCGACTTCCGGCGCTCGCGCCCGGACGCCGGCATCCTGCTCACCAAGGTCCCCGACCCGAGCGGCTTCGGCGTCGCCGAGCTGGACCCGGCGGGCCGGGTCGTCGGCGTCGCCGAGAAGCCCGAGCACCCGGTCAGCGACCTGGCGATCGTCGGCGTGTACCTGTTCACGCCGCGCGTGCACGAGGCCGTGCGCGCGCTCACGCCCAGCGCCCGCGGCGAACTGGAGATCACCGACGCGTTGCGCCTGCTGATCGACCAGGGCGCCGACGTGCGCTCGCACGTCATCTCCGGCTACTGGAAGGACACCGGGCGGGTCGAGGACATGCTCGAGTGCAACCGGATGGTCCTGGAGACCGCCGAGCACCGCCTCGCCGGGCGCGTGTGCGGCGACACCAAGGTGATCGGCCGGGTGGTGGTCGAGGAGGGCGCGGAGGTCAGCCGGTCCCACCTGGTCGGCCCGCTCGTCATCGGCGCCCGCGCCCGGGTGCGTGACAGCTACGTCGGCCCGTTCACCTCGATCGGCGCGGACTGCCGGCTGTCGGACACCGAGATCGAGTACTCGATCGTCATGGAGCGGTCGGTCATCCGCGGCGTGCGCCGCATCCAGGACTCGCTGGTCGGCAAGGACGTGACCGTCGCGCCCGCCGAGTCCGCGCCCAAGGCGCACCGTCTGGTCCTGGGCGACCACAGCCGCGTGCACCTGGACCGCTGACCGCCGGGCCCGGCCGCCCTCCCGGCCGAGGCCCGGCCCCCGCCGGCCCCGCTCAGGTGCCTGCGTCCCGTCCCCGCGCGGTCCGCGCGCCCGGCGTCCCCGCACGGCCCGTCGCCCTTGACCGCCGCCACCGTCACCACCGTCCGGCGGCGCCACGAGCGCGACCCGTCAGGTGCCCGGCTCGTGGACCGGGCGGCGGCCGAGCAGCGGCTCCCACCACGCCCGGTTGTCGCGGTACCACCGGACCGTCTCCCGCACCCCCGGCTCGAACGGCACCTGGGGCCGCCAGCCCAGCTCCCGCCGGATCCGGCCGGAGTCCAGCAGGTAGCGCCGGTCGTGCCCGGGACGGTCAGGGACGATCGTCTTCAGCTCCGCGGGCAGGCCCAGTTCGTCGAGCACCAGGTCGGCCAGGCGCTCGACGCTGGCCTCGTCGCCGGTGCCCACGTGGTAGGCCCGCCCGTCCCGGCCCTCGCTCAGAATGGCGTCGATCGCCCGGCAGTGGTCCTCCACGTGGATCCACTCGCGCCGGTTGCCGGTCGAGGCGTACATCGGCAGCGGCTCGCCGCGCAGCGCCTGGGTGGTGAACAGCGGCAGCACCTTCTCCGGGAACTGGTACGGGCCGTAGTTGTTCGCGCAGTGCGACAGCGTGACCGGCAGCCCGTAGGTCTCGTGGTAGGCCCGCACGGCGTGGTCGGCGCCCGCCTTGCTGGCGTTGTAGGGGGTGCGCGGCCGGTAGGGCGAGCGCTCGGTGAACGCCTCCGGCGAGTCCAGCGCCAGGTCCCCGTAGACCTCGCAGGTCGACACGTGGTGGAACCGGCGCAGGTCGGCGTCGCGGCAGGCGTCCAGCAGCGACTGGGTGCCAAGGACGTTGGTGCGGAAGAACCGCCCCGGGTCCAGCACGGCCAGGCTGTTGTGCGACTCGGCGGCGAAGTTCACCACCACCTCGACGCGGTGCTCGCGCAGCAGCCGCGCGACCAGCTCCCTGTCGCCGATGTCGCCGCGCACGAAGACGATCTCCTCCGCGAGGCCGGCGAGGTTGCTCATGTCGCCGGCGTAGGTGAGGAGGTCGAGAGCGACGACCGCGTCCGACGGGTGCTCGCGCCGCCAGTACCGGGTGAAGTTGGCGCCGATGAAGCCCGCCGCGCCCGTGACCAGAAGAGTGCTCATGCTCCCATGCTCGCCCACGCCGCTCGACTCCGGCCGGAGCCGCACGGCATCCTGTTCACCATCCAGGCCCTCTACCGCGACATCCAGCGGTACTCACGCGGTCGTCGATCCGCCACCACACGCCGCCCGGCACCGGCACCGTGGTGCCGCTGCCGCACATCGCTCCCTCCGAGCTCGACCTGGCGGCACGCTCGAGCCCAGGAGCCCGCGGTCCCGAAGCTCTGACACCGTCTCGGGTCTCTACGTCCCGTCCGGTTCGGGGGAATCGTGCGCGCCGGAGTCTTTACATCCGCGCCATAGATTCCGATCCGGACCCAACTTAACGTAACGTAGCGAGATGGCCACTATCGGACATTGACCGGCGGATTGGCCTAGAACATGATTCAAGGGCTCCGCTCTTCCCCCCTTTCACACCGAGGTGATCGAAGATGCCCGGAACCCGCGACGCTCTCCCGGACGCCACCGACGACGACTTCCTGGCCAAGGCGCTGACCGAGGCCAACGCCTGCCGGGCCAAGCACCACGCGCCGCCGCTCACCCTCGACCCCCAGCTCGTCGCGTACGCGAAGTCCAGGGCGGCCTCCCGATCGGAACACCAGGGCCTGTCGGCCGGGCACGACGGCCTGCGCGACGGCACCGGCGAGAACATCTTCTGGGGCGGCGGCACTGACCCCACACCGCTCTCCGCCGCCGCCGCCGTCGCCTCCTGGTACAGCGAGATCGCCAACTACGACTGGGCCAACCCGCCCGGCGTGCCGGAGAAGACCGGCCACTTCAGCCAGCTCGTCTGGACGGGCTCCACCAGGGTCGGCGCCGCCCGGGCGGCCGGCCAGGGCGGCGACTACTTCGAGACCTACATCGTCTTCGTCTTCGAACCCCCGGGCAACTACGAGGGCGAGTACGCCAAGAACGTCCTTCCCGAGTGAACCGCGCTGTGGGACGGCATCGCCACCGGCTGCCGACCCCGGCGGTCACCTGATCAGGCGGCCGGTCACGCGGTCCGCGCCGTCCGCGACGGCAACGGCGACGACACCTTGGTGGACCACGACGGCGGGCCCGGATCGCGGGCCCGCACCACCTCCCGCGGCCACGACGCTTCGTGGCGACATCCGCCCAGGAGAACCGCCATGCGCACCGTCCTCGGCCGCTGGGCCGGCGCCCTTCTGCTCGCCCTGGCCGCCCTCACCCTGCCCACCCACCCGGCATCCGCTGCCGGCATCGACGTGCAATGCCTCGGCACCTTCGCCCGCACGTTCTCACCCCCCGCGACCACCACCCCGCAGGCCATCACCGTCACCGGCACCTACACCTACGGCACCTGCCCGATCGGCTCGACCGGCACCGGAGCCGAGACCGTCTCGGTGACCCTGTCCTGCCTCACCCTCGGCCCCGGCCCCGCCGTCACCGAGACCGTCACCTGGACCGACGCCACCGGCGGCACCAGCACCATCGCCTGGAACGTCCCCGTCCTGGTCACCGGCACCGTCACCGCCACCGGCACCGTCACCGCAGGCCGCTACCTCGGCGACACCGCCACCCGCATCACCAGCGGCACCAGCTACTACGCCGGCCTGCCCGGCTGCCTGCTCGGCACCGCGCCCATCACCTCGGCCACCGGCCTGGTCGACAGCCTCCTTCTCACCAACTGAACAAGCCCCGCGGAAGGAGGCCGCGACATCGAAGACGGATCCGCGGGACCGTCAGAGCGCGGCGGGCGGGCGCGACGGTGCCCGGCGCGGCGGCAGGGGCCGGGCGCCGGGCTGGGGTGGGTGCGGTCGCGGCGGTCAGATGATGAGCGCGCCGCCGCAGGCGGGCACGAAGGCCCCCGTGACGTACGCCGTGTCGTCCCCGGCGAGCGCGGCGACGGCGCGCGCCACGTCCTCGGGTTCCCCGATGCGCTGCATAGGGATGAGCGCGGCCTGCTTCTGCAGCTTGTCCTGCGGGATCTGATCGGAGGCCTGGGTGCGGGTGATGCCGGCGATCACCGTGTTCACCCGGACGCCGTGCCGGGCCTCGGTGCGCGCCAGCACCTTCGCGGCCAGCTCCATCGCCGCCTTCGCCGCGCCGTGCGTGATCGACATCGGCCACGGGTCGCGGGCGATCAGCGCCGAGATGAACACCACCGACCCGCCGCCGCGCTCCACCATCCCGGGCACGAACGCCTGCACCGGGAGCATGGTCGCCCGGATCTGCCCGCTGACGACGCTCGCGAGCGCCTCGACGTCCACCTCCAGAGGCAGCGCGCGCACCTTCTCGTCGAAGCCGTGCGCGTTCAGCACCAGGATGTCCACCGGACCGAGCCCGGCCTCCACCTGCGCGGCCATCTCACGCACCGCGCCGGCGTCGGTGACGTCGGCCCGCACGGCCAGGGCGCGCCCGCCCGCCGCCGTGATCTCCTTGACGACCTGCTCGGCGGCGTCGGCGGAGTCGCGGTGGTTGACCGCCACGGCGGCGCCGCGCGCCGCGAGCTCCCGCGCGATCGCCGCGCCGATTCCCCTGCTGGCTCCGGTTACCAGAGCGACCTTCCCATCTATTGACATGCCCGGCACGCTAGCGATCGGCCGTGCAGGACGGCTCGAGGTCGGCTCGAAAGCGGGCTTCTAGCGTGCGGGCATGCGAGTGGTGCGGATAGGGGTGCTCGGCGCGTCCCGCGTGGCGCCGGAGGCGCTGTTCGGCCCGGCGCGGGCGGTCCCCGGGGCCGAGGTGGCGGCGGTCGCGGCCCGCGACCCCGAGCGGGCCCGCCGCTACGCGGCCCGGCACGGCGTGCCGCGGGTCCTGCCCGGCTACCAGGCCCTGCTGGACGACCCGGGCGTGGACGCCGTCTACATCGCGCTGCCGAACGCCGCGCACGCCGAGTGGACGCTGCGCGCGCTGGAGGCCGGCAAGCACGTGCTGTGCGAGAAGCCGCTGGCCGCCAACGCCCGGCAGGCCGCCGAGGTCGCCGCCGCCGCCCGCCGGACCGGTCTGGTCGTCATGGAGGGCATGCACTACCGCCACCACCCGCTCGCCGAGCGCATGCGCGTCCTCGCGGGCGAGGCGCTCGGCACGGTCACCCGCGTGGAGACCGCCAACTGCTGGCCCGTCCCGCGCTTCGACGGCCTGATCTACGACTACGCGCTCGGCGGCGGGGCGACGATGATCGCCGGGTGTTACGCGATCGACTGCCTGCGCCTGGTCGGCTCCGCGAGCCTCGGGGAGCCGTCGGCGACCGGCGCCCGTGCCCTGCTGCGCGGCCCCGGCGCCGACCGGGCCATGACTGGGGAGTGCCTCTTCCCCGGCGGGGCGACCGGCCGGTTCCGCTGCTCACTGTGGAGCGCCGCCCGGCCGTCGATGTCGGTCCGGGTCACCGGGGAACGCGGCGAGATGCGGGTGACCGGCTACCTCATGCCGCACCTGTTCCACCGGATCACGGTGCGGGCGGGCGGGCGCACCTGGCACGAGCGGCTGCGGGGCGAGCCGACCTACCACGGCCAGCTCCGGGCCTTCGCCGCCGCCGTCCTGGACGGGGCGCCGGTCGCCACCGACGCCGCCAACGCCACGGCCACCCTGCGCCTGATCGACGCCTTCTACCACCACGCCGGCCTCCACCCCCGCGGCCTCCCCTGACCCCCGACGCCCCCTGCGAGCGCGTCGCCCGCGGGATTGCCCGTCGCCCGGTGGCTTTCATCTCATGTCGGCCTGGGCTTGCGCGGTTTCTTCGACTGGCGCCTGCTGTGAGCGCGTCGGCCGCCGTTTTGCTCGTTGCCTGGCGGCTCTCACCTCGTGCCGGCCTTGGGGGCGCCCGTCTTCCCCGGCCGTGTCACTTTGCCGTCATGGGGGAGAGCCGCGTGCGGTGGCTCAGGCCCGGGCGAGGTCCGGGGCCGCTCCCTCGGCGCGCAGGGCCTCGGCGGCCCTGGCCAAGGACTCCCGGTCGGCGGCGTCCTCGCCGCGCCGCGGCGGGAGCAGGGCCAGCGCCGTGCTCCCCGCGCCCACGGCGCGGTGCCGCCGCGCCAGCGTGGTGAGGCTCTGGGACGGGCCCGCCTCCAGCAGGACCAGATCCCCGCCGGACAGCAGCGCGTCCAGGGCCGCGCCGAACACGACGCAGGCGGAGGGCTGCCGCGCCCAGAACCCCGGGTCACGGGCCTCCCGCTCGGTGAGCGGAGCGCCGGTGTAGCACGAGTAGACCGGGATGCCCGGGGCGCGCAGCGGCAGGGCGGCGAAGGCCGCCTCGTCCTGCGGGGCCGTCGCGGCCACCGACGGGCTGTGGAAGCCGATGGTGGCGCGCACCGGCCTGCAGGTGATGCCCCGCTCACGCAGCTCGGCGGCGGCCCTGGCCAGAGGCGCCGCCGCCCCGGCGAGCATGACCTGCCGGGGTCCGTTCACCGCCCCGATCACCACCTCGCCGTCCAGATGCGGCGCCAGTTCCGCCGGGGTCGCCGCCACGGCGAGCATGCCGCCGGGCGGCGTGCGGCTCAGCCGGACCAGCCGCTCCCACATCACCCGGACGGCGTCGCTCAGAGTGAAGACCCCGGCGAGCGTGGCGGCGGCCATCTCGCCCACGCTGTGCCCGAGCAGCGCGGCGGGCCGCACGCCCCAGCTCATGACGGTGCGCCCCAGGGCGTAGTCCACGGCGAACAGCAGCGGCTGGGCGCGCAGCACGTCGTCGATGGGAACGTCGGGGTCGGCCGACAGCCAGTCGGCGCGGATGCGCGCGCCCTCCCGTCCCAGCTCGGCGAAGATCTCGTCCATCGTCGCGGTGAAGACCGGGTCGTGGTCGTACAGGCCCGTCCCCATCCGCGTGTGCTGCGCGCCCTGCCCAGGGAACAGCAGCGCGACCGGACGGGGCCCGCGCGGCCGTTCCCGGTCCGCGCGGGAGGCCCCGGCCCCGGTAATCGTCCCGGCGCCGGCCCCATTGCCGGCACTGGTCCCGGCGTCGGTACTCGTCCCGGCACCCGTGCCCGTGCCCGTGCTGACACCCGTGCTGGTCCCGGTGCCGGTGCGGATACCCGTGCCCGTGCCCGTGCCCGTGCTGATACCCGTGCCGGTGTCCTTGGCGGTTCCCATGGCGGGGTCCTTCCTCCTCGGCTCCGGCGGTCATGGTCGGCCCCGCTCATCGAGACGCGCTCGACCCCTGGTCGCGTCTACCGCCGGGCCGGGCGCTCGCGCGCCCACCCGAGCACCGGCGCCGGTGGCCACGGCCGGGGCGCGAGAAGGAGACCAGGCGCGGCATCGTCCCGGTCTGGCCGGCGGGGAGCCGGTGGCGTGCGGGGCGGCGGATCGGCGGCCTCGGAAGAGGGCGGGCGACTCGAGTGCGGCTCTGTCAGGGGTCGAAGCGGAAAGCGCACAGTCGGGGGACCGGTGCAGGAAGCGAACCGTCTGACGCGAGTTGTCGGTCAGCACATGCCGGGGCGGTGAGCTCGCCACAAGCGAGCCCGCCCGCCCCGGCCATACCCGCGACACGGTCCTGTGACCCGTCCGCGATACGCCATGTGGCCCATTCGCCACACGACCACGTGGCCCGTTCGCCATGCGGCCTTATCGTCCGTTCGCCACACGTGCCGTGGTCCGTTCGCAATACCGGCGACATGCCCGCGACACGCGCCCCGAGGAGACCGATGCGCCCACGCGACATCCACATCGCCGCGACCGGCAGCGCCCTGGCCCCGCTGGTCACCGTGGAGGAGGCCCTGGCGCGGGGCGACTGCGACCCCGACACGGCCCGGCGCACCGAGGCGCTGTCGGTCGCCGTCGCCGGGGAGGAGTCGCCCGCCGAGATGGCCGCGGCGGCGGCCCGCGCGGCGCTCGGCCGCTCTGGGCGCGACCCCGCCGACATCGGCCTGATCCTGCACGCCGCCGTGTACTACCAGGGTCACGACCTGTGGCCGCCGGCCTCCTACGTGCAGCGGACGGCCGTCGGCAACCGGTGCCCGGCCGTGGAGGTCCGCCAGATGTCCAACGGCGGGATGGCGGCGATCGACCTGGCCGCCGGGTACCTGAGCGCGGCCCGCCCCGGATCGGCGGCCCTGATCACCGCTGCCGACAGGTTCTCCCCGCCCGGTTTCGACCGCTGGCGCAGCGACCCGGGCACCGTGTACGCCGACGGCGGCGTCGCCCTGGTGCTGGCGCGCGGTCACGGCCTGGCCCGGCTGCGGACCATCGTCACGGTCTCCGACCCCGAGCTCGAGGGCATGCACCGCGGCGACGACCCGTTCGGCGTCGCGCCGTTCAGCGTCCGGCGACCCATGGACCTGGAGGTGTGGAAGCGCGCCTTCGTCGCCCGTACCGGGCTGTCCGCCTGCCTGAGCCGCATCGCCGCCGGCCTGCGCGAGGCGGTGGACACGGCGTTGGACGAGGCCGGGGTGAAGCTGGCGGACGTCGACCGGTTCCTGCTGCCGCACTTCGGGCGGCGGCGCCTCGCGGCGGCGCTGCTGCGTCCGCTCGGCGTGGACGTCGAACGCACGACGTGGCCGTGGAGCAGGCGCGTCGGTCACCTGGGGGCCGGCGACCAGATCGCCGCTCTGGACCACCTGCTCTCCTCCGGCGCCGCGGCCCCCGGCGACACGCTCATGCTGCTGGGCATCGGCGCCGGATTCACCTGGTCGTGCGCCGTCCTCGAGGTGACCGAGCGCCCGCGCTGGGCGACTCACTCTCCCGGCCGCCCCGCGCCCGGGGAGTGAGCGGAGCCCCCCGCGGGCGTGACCCCCAGCGCGTCCGGCGCCGGTGGCGCCCGGGTGGGTGCGGCGTCCGGCGCCTGATGCGCTGTCCACGAACGTTCACCGGCTCGGGCGCCGTAGCGGGCGCCGGCATCGCCGTACCACGACCCGCCGACGCGGCGCCGATCACTGCTGCACGTGGCCGGGGGTGGAGAGCCGCGCCCGGTGAACGTATGCGGTCACCGCACTAGGCGGGTGTGGTGTCCAGCGCGTCCGGCGCCGGTGGCGCCCGGGTGGGCGCGGCGTCCGGCGCCTAGGCGGGTGTGGTGTCCAGCGCGTTCGGGGTCGGTGGCGCCTGGGTGGGTGTGGTGTCCAGCGCGTCTGGTGCCGGTGGCGCCTGGGTGGGTGTGGTGCCGAGCGCGTTCGGGGTCAGTGGCAGCCGGGCCAGGGCGACGGCGAGCGCGTCGGCCGTCAGCGCCTCGCCGCGGGCGGCCAGGTAGCCGTCGGGGCGGATCAGCAGCCAGTGGCCCTCGACCGGGGCCAGCAGGCCCGGCACCCCCGGGCCGGGCGGCAACGGGTTCGGCAGGCCGGAGCCGGGGCGCGGTGACATCGTGCGCACCGACAGCCAGGCCCCGTACCGCGCGTCCGCCTCCGCCGCGACGGCGCCGAACGCGTCCCGTGGGCCGCCGGTGTAGGCGAGCAGCGTCCAGCGGGGGTCGCGCAGCTCGGCCAGCACCTCCCGCCACGCCGGGTCGGCGGCGCGCGCGGCGTCGGCCTGGGCCACCCGCTCGCCCGGCCCCGGCCCGGAGGCCGCGCCGCCGGAGGGGCTGCGCGGCCCCGGCCCGGAGGCCGCGTCGTCGGAGGGGGTGGTGAGCGAACCGCCTGCGTAGTGCAGGCCCAGCCCCGACACCCCGCCGAGGATGGCGCGCTGCATCCGCACGCGCAGCCGCGGGACGGCCCGCAGCACGGCGAACACCACCGGCAGCAGCCCGGCCAGCACGGGATTCCTGAGCTGGATGAGCCGGGTCGCCCGCTTGGTCGAGGCGAGCAGCGTGCGGCCCACCGGCACCCGTTCCTCGCCGTAGCTGTCCAGCAGCTCCTCGCCGGCCTGCCCGTGCACGACCATGGCGAGCTTCCAGGCCAGGTTGAACGCCTCCTGCACGCCGGTGTTCATGCCCTGACCGGAGGCGGGGCTGTGCACGTGGGCGGCGTCCCCGGCGACCAGGCACCGCCCCTCGCGCATGCGCGGCGCCATGCGCTGCTGGAAGGTGAACACCGAGATCCAGCTCGGCTCGGCGACGTGGAAGGCGCTTCCGACGCCGGCCGTGATCAGCGATCCGAACCGCCGCGCCACCGCCGCCGGGTCGGGGTCGTGCTCGACGGCCGCGGTGTCCAGCAGCCGCCAGCGCCCGGGTTCGATCATCGGCACCGTCATCATGGTGACGCCCGGGCAGCGCACCCAGTAGATGCTGTCGCGCGGCAGGTCGGTCTCCACCTGGGCGTCGGCGATCAGCCACGTCTCGCTGGACTCGCCCAGCAGCGGCAGCCCGAGGAGCTTGCGCACGGTGCTGTGGCCGCCGTCGCAGCCGACCAGCCACGGCGTCTCGGCGTGCTCCACCGTTCCGTCCGGGCGGACGAGCTT
This sequence comes from Sphaerisporangium sp. NPDC005288, assembly GCF_040607475.1. Classification (NCBI taxonomy): domain Bacteria; kingdom Bacillati; phylum Actinomycetota; class Actinomycetes; order Streptosporangiales; family Streptosporangiaceae; genus Sphaerisporangium; species Sphaerisporangium sp. NPDC005288. Next base: position 47,445 of record NZ_JBEXGT010000019.1, read on the forward strand.
GGCGCGCACTCCGTCGGCGTGCTGCTCGAAGCCGTCCAGGCGCACCCCCCACTCCACGGCCACGCCGCGCCGGGCGGCCGCCGCGCGAAGGGTCTCCTCGGTGGTCACCTGGTCGATCGCGATCGTGAACGGGAAGCGGGTGGGCGTCTCGGCGTAGTCCGCCTCCAGCCGGGTCAGCCTGCGTCCCCGCTGGTACATCGTGAAGGAGGTGATCCGCCGCCCGCGCGGCAGGATGTCCTCGACGATCCCCATCTGGTCGTAGACCTCCAGTGTGCGGGGATGGGTGGCGATCGCCCTGCTCGTCGTCGCCGGGCCCTCCCGGGCGTCCACCAGCCGCACCCGCACCCCCCGCCGGGCGAGCTCATGGGCCATGGTCAGCCCCACAGGTCCCGCGCCGGCCACCAGGACCTCGGCCGGCTCCTCGCGTGCGTCGTCTCCCAGCGTCATGGCGGGATGGTCACGCCGCTCCCTCGAGAACCGGTCGAGCCGCCGCCCTCCACCGCACTTCGAGCGGCACTCGAGGCGCGTTCCGCAAGGTCATGACGGGTCCGGAAGGGCCCGTCCTCCGTACGGAAGGAGCCCGATCATGTGCGGAGCCTCGGTGTCCCGGAGGTGCCGATGAAGCGCCGGGTCGCGATCACCGGGATCGGCGTGGTGGCGCCAGGCGAGCCGGGGGCGAAGGCTTTCTGGGAGCGGATCACGTCGGGGTCCACGGCCACCAGGCCGATCAGCTTCTTCGACCCCGCCCCCTACCGGTCGCGCGTCGCGGCCGAATGCGACTTCGACCCCGTCCGCGAGGGACTGTCGGCGCAGGAGGTGCGGCGCCTGGACCGGGCCGCGCAGTTCGCCGTCGTCTGCGCCAGGGAGGCGCTGGCCGACGCCGGCCTGCACGACGGCGACCTGGCCCCCGAGCGGACCGGCGTCAGCCTCGGCAGCGCCGTCGGGTGCACCATCAAGCTCGAATGGGAGTACGCCGTCGTCAGCGACGCGGGCCGGCTGTGGGAGGTCGACCCCGCCTACGCCGTCCCGCACCTTTACGACTACTTCACCCCCGGCTCGCTGGCCGCCGAGGTCGCCTGGGTCGCCGGGGCCGAGGGCCCGGTCACCGTCGTGTCGGCGGGCTGCACCTCCGGCCTGGACGCGGTGGGGCACGGCTGCGAGCTGATCGGCGAGGGCACGGCGGACGTCGTGCTCGCCGGCGGCACCGACGCGCCCATATCGCCCATCACCGTGGCCTGCTTCGACGCCATCATGGCGACCTCGAACCACAACGACGACCCCGAGCACGCCATGCGGCCCTTCGACCGCACCAGGAACGGCTTCGTGCTCGGCGAGGGCGCCGCGGTGCTGGTGCTGGAGGAGCTGGAGCACGCCCGGCGGCGCGGCGCCCGCGTCCTGGCCGAGATCACCGGGTTCGCCAACCGGAGCAACGCCTACCACATGACCGGGCTGCGCTCCGACGGCAAGGAGATGGCCGAGGCCATCCGGGCGGCGCTGGACCGGGCACGGCTCGCGCCCGAGGAGGTCGGCTACGTCAACGCCCACGGCACCGGAACCAAGCAGAACGACCGGCACGAGACCGCCGCCTTCAAGGCCGCCCTCGGCGCGCACGCCTACGACGTGCCCGTCAGCTCGATCAAGTCCATGCTCGGGCATTCGCTCGGCGCGATCGGCTCCATCGAGATCGCGGCCTGCGCGCTGGCCATCGAGCACGGCGTGGTGCCGCCGACCGCCAACCTCCGCGAGCCCGACCCCGAGCTGGACCTGGACTACGTCCCGCTGACGGCCCGCGAGAAGAGGTTGGACGCCGTGCTCACCGTGGGCAGCGGCTTCGGCGGCTTCCAGAGCGCGATGGTGCTCCAGCGCCCGGGGACCGCGGCATGAGCGCCGTCGTCACCGGCATCGGGGTGCTCGCTCCGAACGGGCTCGGCACGGAGGAGTTCTGGAGCCGGACGCTGGACGGGGTGAGCGGCATCGGCCCCATCACCCGCTTCGACGCCTCGCGCTACCCGGTGCGGTTCGCGGGCGAGGTGCCCGGGTTCACCGCCCGCGACCACCTGCCGGGGCGGCTGGTCCCGCAGACCGACCGGATGACGCAGCTCGCGCTGACCGCCGCCGACTGGGCACTGCTGGACGCGGCCGCCGACCCCGGCGACTTCGGCGAGTACGACATGGGCGTGGCCACGGCGGCCTCGGCCGGCGGGTTCGAGTTCGGACAGAAGGAGCTGCAGAACCTGTGGCGGCTCGGCCCGCGGCACGTCAGCGCCTACCAGTCGTTCGCCTGGTTCTACGCCGTCAACGCGGGCCAGATCTCCATCAGGAACGGCCTGCGCGGGCCCATGAACATCAACGTCGCCGAGCAGGCGGGCGGCCTTGACGCGGTGGCCCAGGCCAGGCGCATGGTGCGCGGGGACACGCCGCTGGTGGTGACCGGCGCCGTCGACGCCTCGCTGTGCCCGTGGGGGCTGGTCGCCCAGTTGCCGAACGGCCGGCTGAGCACCGGCGACGACCCGCGGACCGCCTACCAGCCGTTCGCCGCCGGCGCGCGCGGTCACCTGCCGGGGGAGGGCGGGGCGATCCTCGTCGTCGAGGACGCCGAGAGCGCCCGCCGCCGGGGCGCGCCGCACCTGTACGGCGAGGTCGCCGGATACTGCTCCACCTTCGACCCCGCACCGCGCACCGGGCGCCCGCCGCGCCTGGCCGCGGCCCTCCGCGGCGCGCTCGCCGACGCCGGCATCGACGCCGTCGACGTCGACGTCGTCTACGCCGACGGCGCCGGCGTGCCCGAGTTGGACCTGGCGGAGGCCGAGGCGATCGCCGAGGTCTTCGGCAGGAACGGGGTGCCGGTGACGGCGCCCAAGAGCATGACCGGCCGGCTGAACGCGGGCGGGGCGGCCCTGGACCTGGCGGCGGCGCTGCTGTCCATCAGGGACGGGGTCATCCCTCCGACGGCCGGCGTCACCGGCCCCGACGAGCGTTACGGCCTGGACCTGGTGACCGGCGCCCGGCACGTGCGCGTCGGCGCCGCGCTGATCATCGCCCGCGGCTACGGCGGCTTCAACGCCGCGATGGTCGTACGGCGATGCCCCCCGGCCGCGCCGCGGCCCGCACGGGCCGCGGCCGTCATCCAAGGAGAAGGAACATGAGCGAGTTCACCATCGACGACCTCAAGCGCATCCTGCGCGCCTGCGCGGGCGAGGACGAGGCGGTCGGCCTGGACGGCGACATCCTGGACAGTGGTTTCGAGGAGCTCGGCTACGACTCGCTGGCCCTGCTGGAGACGGCGAGCCGCATCGAGCACGAGGTCGGCGTCGCCGTGCTGGACGAGGAGATCGGCGAGGTGACGACCCCCCGCCAGTTGCTCGACCTGGTGAACGGCCGGCTGGTGCAGAAGGTGTGAGTCACTCCGCACCCCCGGCCGGCCCAGGGACCGCACCCCCGGCCCGCCCACGGTCCGCCGCCTTGGTCGGTCCGCGGTCCGCCGCTCCGCCGGAGCCCGCACCCTCCGGTGGCGCGGCACCGGGCCCTGTGCCCGGTGGAGAGATCACGGGCCGGGTCGTCCGCGCGGACCGCGGGCGCCCGGTCCGCCATCCGCACGTGCACCCCCGACCGAGGCCGGTCCCGGTTCTGGGGCGGCGGCCTGGCGGCACGGCCGAGGAGCTCATGGTCCGCGCCGCCGGGGCCTCCCACGCGAGCGCTCCATGCCCGCCGCCTGGCACATGGGTGACGAGTCGGCGTCTCGGAAGGCGGTACACGCGACGACCCTCGTCGAAGAGGCACTCCGGGTAGACGGCGAGGGGCGCGAGGTGAGGACGGCGCATACGGGCGGGGATCACCAGGGCGGCGGCGCTCCGCCTCGGTCGCCGTAGCGGGCGCCGGAATCGCCGTGCCACGGCCCGCCGGCGCGGCGCCGATCACTACGGCATGGGCCGTGGGTGGAGACGGACGGCTGGTGGACGGATGTGACCATCGCACTGGACCTGTGCGTGGGCGCCGGAATCGCCGTGCCACGGCCCGCCGGCGCGGCGCCGATCACTGCGGCATGTGGCCGTGGGTGGAGACGGGCGCCTGGTGGACGGATGTGACCATCACACTGGACCTATGTGTGGGCGCCGACATCGCCGTACCACGGCCCGCCGTCTCGGAGCCGATAGTTGCGGCACATGGCGGGGGGAGAGGGGTGCCCGGTGGACGGGTGTGGTCACCGCGTTGGACCAGTGCGCGTGTGCCGGCATCGCCGTACCACGACCCGTCGACCCTGCGCCGAGCACTGCGAAGCATGGCCCGGGGGTGGAGAGCCGTGCCCGGTGGACGGGTGTGGTCGCCGACTAGACCAGGGCGCGTGCGCCGGTGCGCAGCACGTCCTCGTGCGCGTGCTGCAACTCGGGGGAGGGGTCCAGGCCGAGCTCCTCGCTGAGCAGGCCGCGGGCGTTCTGGTAGGCGTGCAGCGCCTCGCTGCGGCGTCCGCACCGGTTCAGCGCGACGACGAGCTGCGCGTGGAACCACTCGTTGAACGGGTGGGCGGTCACCAGCGCGCGCAGCTCGGCGATGAGCTCGTGGTGGTGCCCCAATTCCATTTCCGCCTCTATTCGGAGCTGCAGGGCGGCGATACGTCTTTCTTCCAGATGAATGGCATAACCATGCAGAAGCCGGCCGTAGTTGACGTTGGAAAGCGGCGCCCCGCGCCACAGCGCGAGCGCGTCCGCCGTTTTAAGGGCGGCACCCGCCGTACGGCCGTCATTACGCAGCGCACGCGCCTGCCCGACAAGGGTCTCGAAGGTCAGGTAGTCGGTCGCCTCGAATTCGATTCTGAATATGTACCCCGGCGGCGACGTGGCGAGCATCCGGTTGGAGGTGGCCTCGCCGAGCTCGCGGGAGAAGGACTTCCGTAGCTGGTAGATGTAGGTTTGGGCGGTGGTGACCGCGCTGTGCGGGGGGTGGTCCCCCCACAGCTCCTCGATAATCGCGTCCAGGCTCACCACCTGGTTGGCGCGCATGAGCAGCAGCGCCAGAACCTGCCTTTGCTTGCTGGATGTCGGCGTGCACATCCGGCCACCGCTGACCACTTCGAGCGGACCTAAAAGATTGAATCTCACCGGAACCCTCCAAAGACGGGTGCAATGCCGTGCTGACGGCCGTCCTGCGCGGAGCTCCCTGCCGCGTGTCAAACGTAGTTCGGGGATATTTGCCGGTCAATGCGGGGGCGCGCAGTCTTAGGGAATAATTAAGATGTTGAATACGGGTTACCGGAAGCCCCTCCAGGGGGCGGGCCGGGGTGTGAGATCGGACATGGCCGCCCCGCCGTCGCCGCCCCTGGCGCTCGCCGGCGTCCCCGTCCGTCCCCTTCGTCCCCCTGCTCCGCGCTTCGCCGCGCGCGGTCCGCGCGCCTTCGATCGGGGCTCAAGGAGGGCCCGAGGAGGGCCCGAGGAGGGGCTGCGAGGTTTCGGATGCCGGTCCGAACCGCGGTCGCAGCATGGGAGGCGTCCACCATGTCCATCCCGGAGTCCATCTCGGAGTCGCGCACGCTCGACATCAGCCTCGCGGAGGGGGAGCCGCTCGCGGCCGCCGGCGACATCGCGGGTCCCCGGGTGGACGACCTGCTACGCAGGGCGGCCGCGCGGGCGCCCTCGCGCGCCGCGCTGCGCTGGACGGGGGGCGAGATCACCTACGCCGAGCTCGACGCCCGCGTGGACCGGTGCGCAGCGGCGCTGGCCGGCCTGGGCGTCGGCCCCGGCGACGTCGTGGCGGTCGCCGCGGTGCTCGACCCGCTCTTCGCCGTCGGCTACTACGGGATCGCCCGCGCCGGGGCGGTGAGCGTGCCGGTGAACCCGCTGATGCGCGCCGAGGCGCTGGAGCACATCCTGCGCACCTCGGGCGCGGTGGCGGCGGTCCTGAGCCCGCAGGTGCGCGCCGCGCTGGACCCGGCGCTCGACCGCCTGCCGGAGCTGCGGCACGTCCTGCTCACCAGGCCCGACCCGGCCCGCCCCGAGGCCGTCGTGCTGGACGACCTGATGGCGCGGGCCCCCGCCGCGCCTCCGCCGTCCCCGGCGCCGGAGCCGGGCGGGCAGGACGTGGCGGCGCTGCTGTTCACCAGCGGCACGACGGGCGCGCCCAAGGCGGTGCGGCTCAGCCACCGCAACCTCACGGTGAACGCGGCCCAGACCGCGCACGCCCACCGGCTCACCCCCGGCTCGGTGATGTTCAACTACCTCCCCACGTTCCACCTGATGCACCTGAACATCGCCGTCCACGCCGCCTGCACGCAGATCCTGCACGAGGACCCGGACGTGTCCGCCTCACCCGCGGCGGCCGTCCGCCAGGGCGTCACGCACTACTACAGCCTGCCCATGCGGCTGACGCGGCTCGCGGCGGACCCGCGCCTGGCCGAGATGCGGCTCCCCGGCGTGCGCGCCATCCTGTCCGGCGGCTCCGCGCTGGCGCCTGCGGTGACGACGCGGCTCGCCGCCCACTTCGGCGTCCCGGTGGCGCAGGGCTACGGCCTGGCCGAGGCCTCGCCGCAGACCCACTTCGACCTGCTGGAGGACCCCCGGGCCGGGTCGTGCGGGCCACCGTCGGCCGGCACGGCGTGCCGCGTCGTGGACGTGGACACCCGCCGCGTGCTGCCCGTGGGCGAGAAGGGTGAGATCCAGGTGCGCGGGCCGCAGCTCATGCTGGGGTACCTGGGCGAGCCCCCGTCGGCGCACCTGGACCAGGAGGGCTGGTTCTCCACCGGCGACATCGGCCGCATGGACCCCGAGGGCCGCCTGTTCGTGGTCGACCGGCTCAAGGACGTCTTCAAGTGCGACAACTTCCTCGTCTCGCCCACCGAGATCGAGCGGGTGCTCGCCCGCCACCCCGCCGTCGCCGACTGCGTGGTCCTCGACCGGCCGGACGAGTTCAGCGGGGCGGTGGCCTGCGCGCTGGTCGTCAGCTGCGTCCCCGGGACCGACCCGGCGGAGCTGGCCCGCTTCGTCGACGACCAGGTCCCCTACTACCAGCGGCTGCGGCACGTCGAGCTCGTCGAGACGATCCCGCGTTCGCAGAACGGCAAGATCCAGCGCCGGGAGCTGCGCGCCCGGCTGCTGGACGGGCCCGGTGCCGGCGCGGCACCGCAGAGCCGGGGCGCCGGGCGACCGGAGGGCCGTGGCACCGATGAGAGGAGCAAGTCCGTGGTCACCATCATCAACAAGCTCACCGTCACGGGGGACCCGATCGAGTTCGAGCAGCTGCTCGGCAAGATCAGCGGCTACATGAAGAGCCGCCCCGGTTTCGTCAGCCACCGCCTGTACCGCTCGCTGAAGGACCCCAACGTGTTCGTCGAGACCGGCGAGTGGGAGGACATGGCCTCCCACCAGCAGGCCGTGATGGGCAGCGGGTTCCAGGAGGTCCTCCCGGAGCTGATCAAGCACGCCAAGGCCGAGATCGACCTCTACCAGACGGTCGAGGACTGATCGCCGATGACCACCGACGCCGGGCTCCACACGGTGATGCTCATGCGGGAGCTGGCGCTGAGCGCCGGCTACGCGGGCATCCTGCGCGCCGCCGCCGAGCTGCGGCTCGCCGACGCCCTCGGCGAGGCCCCCGCCACGGTCACCGAACTGGCCCTGGAGGTGGACGCCGACCCTGAGGCCCTCGCCCGCCTGCTGCGCGCGCTGGCCGTGCACGGCGTCTTCGCCGAGGACGGGCAGGGACGCTACACCCACACCGAGATGTCGCGGCTGCTGCGGGCCGACGCGCCGCGCAGCATGCTCTACATGGTGCTGTGGGCCACCGAGCCCTGGACGTGGGCGCTGTGGGGCCGGCTCGCCGAGGCCGTGCGCCGGGGCGGCGAGGTGTTCGGCGAGGTCTACGGCAAGGACTTCTTCACCCACCTGCACGAGGACGCCCCGGACTCGGCGCAGGTGTTCGACCGGGCCATGACCCAGTCGAGCGTCATGTCCGCGCGCATGGTGGCCGAGATGCTGGACCTCGACGGGGCGGGCGTGGTCGCCGACATCGCCGGCGGCCAGGGCTACCTGCTGGCCACACTCCTGGAGCGCCACCCCACGGTGCGGGGGGTGCTGTTCGACCTGCCCAAGGTGCTGCTGAACCCCGACCCGCGGCTGGCGGAGGGCGGGACCCTGGCCGGGCGCGCCCGGCTGGTGCCCGGCGACTGCCGCGAGTCGGTCACTCCCGGGGCCGACGTGTACGTGCTGAAGAACATCCTGGAGTGGGAGGACGAGAGCACGCTGCGCGCCCTGCGCAACGTCAGGGCCGCCGCGCGTCCCGGCGCCAAGGTCGTCGTCATCGAGAACCTGGTCGACGGCAGCCCTGAGATGAAGTTCGCCACCGCCATGGACCTGTTGCTGCTGCTGAACGTCGGCGGGCGCAGGCACACCAAGGACGGGCTGGTCGGGCTGATCGGCCAGGCCGGGCTGGAGGTCACCGGCCTGCGCCGGGTCGGCCCGTACCTGCACATGATCGAGAGCACCGTGCCGGGCGCCTGACCCGCGCGGCGCGGGACGGAGGCGAGGGGGCGGGCGAGCCGATCGTGCCCGCCCCCTCACCCATGTCCGGAAACGGCCGGACGTCCCCCCAGGAAAGAGCCCTGCACCCGGGAGGAGCCCCGCCGGCCGGAAGGGACCCGCCGACCGGCAAGAGGCCCGCCGAGCGGGAGGAACCCGCCGACCGGGAAGAGTCCTAGGAGACGGCGGAAGGCCCCGGCCGGGTGGGCCGGGGCCTGGTCGGTCGGACGGGCGGGTCAGGCGGGTGAGGCGGGTGAGACGGCGCCGGGGATGAACAGCTCCGCCGAGACGCGCAGGCCCGGGTCGCCGTAGGCGATCTTCTTGAGCATCGAGCGGTAGACGGGGGAGCGCGACACGACCCGCGCCAGCGCCGGCCGCACCATCGAGGCGAACCCGCCGGTGGAGAGCATGACCCTGCTCTGCGCGCGCTGGATCCTGGTCATGCTGTCCACGCTGGGCCTGCGCCTGAGGGTGAAGGCGCCGAGGAACGACGCCCGGGCGTCGTGGGACCGCAGGGAGGCCAGCAGGATCGGATGGACCGCCACCGCGTCCTGGATGGCCAGGTTGATGCCCTGGGCGCCGATCGGCCCGTGGGTGTGCGCGCTGTCGCCGATCAGCACCAGCCCGTCCCGCACCCACTGGTCGGCGCCGCCGGCGAACACGTCCAGCAGGGTCAGGTCGGTGAGCGCGCCGATGCGCTCGCGCACCAGGTCGGCGTACTCGGGGATCGCCGCGCAGATCTGCCGCTTGACGTGGTCCACGCCCTCGGCGGCCAGAGCGGCGTAGCCCTTGTGTGGGAGCGTCCAGCCGACCTGCACGCCGTCGGGCACCGAGGCGTAGGTGAGCACCGGGTTGCCGCCGTCCAGGAACACCCTGACCACGCGGGGCGGCGCCCCGGCGGCGGGCAGCTTGAACCACAGCACGTCCTGGTCGAAGACGTCCAGGCGGGTGTAGCCGATGCCGGCCAGGCGGCGCACCTTGGAGTACCTGCCGTCCGCGCCGACCACGCAGTGCGCGACGATCGCGTGCCGGCCGCCCCGTCCCTCGCACAGCGCGCCCCTCACCGCGCCGTCCTCCTCCAGCAGTCCGGTGACCCGGGTCCCGCCGAGGTAGGTGAAGCGGTCGTGGCGCAGGCAGTGCTCCAGCAGCTCCTGGAGCAGGTGGGGCTGCGGGATGGCGAGCAGGTGGTTGTGCGGCCCGGGCAGCCGGCGGTAGTCGCCGTCCAGCAGCACCCTGCCCCGGTCCACGAGCTGGAACCTGTCGTGCTCGTGGCTGCCGCGCTCGCGGGCCCCGGCGAGCACGCCGAGGGAGTCCAGCAGCGCCGTCCCGCCGGGTTGCAGGATCTCGCCGCGGTACTCGCGGTCGAAGGACGACGCCCGCTCGACGAGCGTGACCCGCGCGCCCGAGCGCAGCAGGACCAGCGCCAGCGTCAGACCGGCGGGACCGCCGCCGACCACGCAGAAGTCGGTCTCGATCTGCCTCTCGGGACTCTTCCCGGCGTCCTTCCCGACGTCCTGATCGGCGTCCACCCTGGTGTCCGCCGTGGTGTCCCGCCTGGTGTCGGCCGTGGTGTCCGCCGTGATGTCCCGCCTGGTGTCCTCCGTGGTGTCCGCCGCGGTGTGTCGGCCGGTGTCCGTCATCGCCGTCCTCGTTCCTGTCACCGCGGCGGGGCCGCCCGGCCCGGCCCCGGTCACGAAAGCAGCCCCAGGCCGCCGTCCACGTTGATCACCTGGCCGTTGATCCAGGCGGCCTCGCCCGTGCTGAGCAGGGCGACGACCGCGGCGACGTCCTCCGGCGTGGTCAGCCGCCCGGCGGGCGTGCGCCGCGCCAGGAAGCGGATCGCCTCGGGGTTCGGCGTGTCGGGCCCCTTGTCCAGCTTGGTGGTGGAGACGCCGTTCACGGTGACGCCGTGCGGGCCGAGCTCCACCGCCAGATAGCGCACCAGGCTCTCCAGCGCGGCCTTGGCCACACCGAGGCTGACGTACATGGGGATCACGCTGTGCGCGCCGACGCTGGACACGGCGATGACCCGCCCGTCGTCGCCCATCAGCCCCTCGAAGGCCGGTGCCGCGAACAGCAGCGGATTCAGGGCGGCGGCGACGTCCCCGTGCAGCGCCGCGACGTCGGGCCGGATGGCCGGCATGGGACGCCAGGACGCCGCGTTGTGCACGAACACGTCCAGCCGGCCGAAGCGGCGGCGGATCGCGCCGAGCAGGCGGGCCACCGCGTCGCGGGCCGTCATGTCGGCCCGCATGGTCAGCGCGGTGCCGCGCAGCCCGGCCAGGCCGCGCAGCGCCTCGTCGGCGTCCTTGTCGGAGTGGGCGTAGTTGAGGATCACATCGCAGCCGGAGGCGCAGAGCTTGCGCGCGATGGCCAGCCCGAGGCCGCGGGTGGCCCCGGTGACGAGCGCGACCCTCCCGTCGAGCCGCACGGAGGGGTCGGGCGCGGTGAGCGGGTCACTCACCGCGCGCCCCCGCGCCCGTCCGGGACTCGACGAAGGACTTCGCGTGCCGCAGCGTCGTGGTGCTGTTCGCGCTCAGCGCCTGCCGCACCCGCGTGCGGGCCTCGGCGAGGGTGGCGTCCGGGCCGAGGAGCTCCTTGACCGCCTCGGGGCGGATCACCACCGTGTGGGAGGAGGTCACCTCGACGCCCTCGCCGCTCTCGCGGAACGACCAGCACCCGGTGTGCGCCGTCATGATCGCGGGCACGACGACCTGCTTGTAGACGATGCGCGAGCAGGGCGTGCACACCCGCACCGACGAGGTGGTGTGCGTCGACCCGTCGGGGGACCTGGTGTCCATCTCCATGACCTGCAGGCCCGGCACCTGTTCGGTCAGCTCGACGCGCGCCACGTGCGGCAGCCGGTCCGGCCAGTCCTGGCACCGGTAGATGTAGTCGTAGGCGTCCTTCGCCGGGCCGTCGATGAGCACGGTGTCGTCGAACGACAGCATCAGCTCGCCGAAGGCCAGGCTGCGTTCGGCCGACTCCTTCAACCCGGCCAGCTCCTTGTCGCTGTTGCGGTCGACCGCGCGCCGGATCCACTCGACCTTCTCGGGGTCGTCGCCGACGGCCGCGAAGTCGTGCTTGAGCACGACCTCGGTCCGCCCGCCGGGCAGGGGGCGGATCACCCACTCGCCGCCCATGGACGCGGCCGGCGGGCGCGGGTCACGCTGGCGGAAGGCCACCCGGCGCTCCTCGCGGCGCAGGGACCGGGCGGAGGTCCAGCTCCGCACCTCTCCGTTGGCGGTCGCCCAGATCCTGATCAGCTCCTCGGTGTCGTCGCCCTCGGCCCGCTCGGCGTGGATCGTCGGCCCGAAGTGCAGGGGCCAGGCGCCGACGTCGGCGATCAGCCCGTAGACGGCGTCCGCGGGCGCCGCGATCGTGACGGTGTGTTCGGTGACGTACGTGGTCTCCACAGCTGCTCGCCCTTTCCGCGCCTCAGTAGTTGCCGAGCCCGCCACAGATGTTGATCGCCTGGGCCGTGACCGGGGCCGCCGCGTCGCTGACCAGGTAGGACACCATCGCCGCCACCTCCTCGGGGGTCGTGTAGCGGCCCAGCGGGATCTTGGCCTCGAAGCGGCGCAGCACCTCTTCCTCGGAGATCCCCCAGTGGGCGGCGTACCCCTGCCGGACCCGCTCGGCCATCGGCGTCTCGACGTACCCGGGGCACACCGCGTTGACGGTGACGCCGGTCGGGGCCAGCTCCAGGCCCAGGGCCTTGCTGAAGCCGACGACGCCGTGCTTGGAGGCCGAGTACGGCGCGCCGAGCACGACGCCCTGCTTGCCGCCGGTGGAGGCGATGTTGACGATGCGCCCGAAGGACCGGCCGGCCAGGCCGCCGGCGGACAGGACCTCCCGGGTGACCAGGAAGACCCCGGTGAGGTTGGTGTCGATGACGCTGTGCCACAGCTCGTCGGGGATCTCCGCGGTGACCCCGCCGCCGCTGCGCCCGGCCGCGTTGACCAGGATGTCGACCGGCCCGTACCGGTCGGTCGCGGCGGCGACCAGGGCCCGCACCTCCTGCGCGGACCGCACGTCGCAGCTCGTGCCGTCCACCTCCAGGCCCTCCTCCGCCAGGTCCTTGACGGTGGCGGCCACGTCGGCGGCGGTGCGGGCGCAGATGTACACCCGGATGCCCGAGCGCGCGAGCGCCCGCGCCACGCACAGCCCGATCCCGCTGGTGGCTCCGGTCACCAGTGCGGTCCTCGGCGCTTGGTCTGTCATGGGGGCTCCCTCCGCGTAAGGTCGGCTCACCGGGCCCCGGCCCGGGCGTCCGCCGTGCCGCGCCGTGCCTCGGCGACATAGCCCGGCAGGTACTTCTCGAACACCCCGGCGTAGTAGCCGGGGCCGAATCCGCACAGCTTCACCTCGGGCACCAGCTCGGTGAGCTTGGCGATGGAGATGTCGTGCCTTCCCTCGTCGCGCACCTCGACCAGACGCTTGTCGGCGACCACGCCGAGCCGTTCCTCCAGGTGGGCGACGACGGTCTGCACGGGGATCGCCACGCCCGAGCCGACGTTGACGACCTCCCGCCGCACGCCGAGGGCGAGCAGCCGGTCCAGGCACATCACCACGTCGGCGATGTCGATGAGGTCCCGGCACACTCCGCGGTGGATGTACACGGTGCCGGACAGGATCTGCCGCACGAGCGCCGGCGGGAACTGGTGCGGCCTCTGGTGCGGGCCGACCAGGTGCGTCAGCCGCAGGACCAGGTGGTCCAGCCCCGAGTCGCGCAGTACGGCCTCCATCGCCAGCTTGTGCCGCGCGTACGGCGTGCTGGGGAAGACCGGGCCCCGCTCACGGCCCGGCGGGCCGTGGGTGCCGTACATGCCCTTGGACGCCGTCGACAGGTAGACCAGCCGGCGCCCGCGGGCGCGGCAGCGCTCGACGACCTCGTACAGCATGGTCGCCTCGCGCGCGAAGTCCTCCATCGAGGCGTTCGATCCGCTGGACACCCCCGCCGCGAACACCACGGTCCCGGGGTGCGAGCCGGCGATCGGCTCCAGATTTCGCGCGACGAACCCGCGCCCGACGATCTCCACCGGCTCACTCCTCGCGCTCAACGGTCTCGGTCGAGCATCCGGAGGTCCGTTCGGGCGGGGTTCGACTCCCGCTCGAGCCCGCGCTCCCGTCCGGTCCTCGGCTCTACCTCCAGGAGGGCTCGAGAGCGGCGCCGCACCATGCGGCAGCAGAGACCGAAGGCGAATCCATGGCCCTTCAAGGAGGACGCGGCATGACCGCAGACCAGGCGACAGCCGAGAAGCTCATCGACATGATCATGAACTACTCCCGGGCGCAGCTCGTGCGCAGCGCCGTGGAGCTGAACATCGCCGACCGGCTCGCCGGGGGCCCGCGCACCGCGGGTGAGCTCAACGAGGAGATCGGCGGCCATCTCGACGCGCTGAGCCGCTTCCTCAAGGCGTGCACCGCGATCGGCCTGCTGGAGGAGCCCGAGCCCGAGCGGTTCGCGCTCGCGCCGCTCGGGGAGTTCCTGCGGACCGACACCCACGCCGGCTCGGCGATCTCCAAGGTGGCGCTCGGCGCGGCCGGCCCGGGCATGTACCGGATGGGCGAGTACTTCACCGAGGTGGTGATGACCGGGCAGCCGGTCGCCAAGTCGGCCTTCGGCCTGGACTTCTACGACTACTACGCCGCCAACGCGGTCGAGGGCGCCCGGTTCGGCGAGATGATGGCGCTGATGACCCACGGCTGCGCCGAGGCGCTGGCCACCACCTTCGACTTCGGCCCCTACCGGAAGATCATCGACATCGGCGGCGGCCACGGCATGCTGCTCAGCCGCATCTTGGAGGCCGCGCCGCACACCACGGGGGTGGTGTTCGACATGCCCGAGACGGTGGCCGGGGCACGCAAGTACATGGAGGAGCAGGGCCTGGCCGACCGCGCCGAGTTCGTGGCGGGCGACTTCCACTCCGAGCTGCCCTCCGGCGGCGACCTCTACACGATCAAGACGGTGCTGTGCGACTGGGACGACGAGCACGTCGCGCGCATCCTGGCCAACCTGCACCGGGCGACCACGCCGGGCACCGAGGTGCTGCTCATCGACTGGATCATGCCGGCGGACGCCTACGGCAACAAGGACTTCCTCATCGGCCTGTACCTGGGCAGCTTCAACATGCTCGCCCAGTCGGGCGGCAAGATCCGCACGCTGGCGGAGTGGACGGCGCTGATCGAGGGCGCCGGCTTCCAGATCAGCGACACCCTCACCCTGCCCGACCCGCCCACCCACTGGGACGTGCTCCGGCTCACCCGCCGTTAGACGCGGACCAGGGCCCGCGTCCCCGCAGAGGGCGGCGCGGGCCCTTCGCCGTCCCCGGGCGCCGGCGAGGTGGTCAGGAAGGGCGGGCGGCGGCGCCGTTCAGCCGGGGCAGGAAGCCGTCGAGCAGGCAGTCGAGCCCGTAGGCGAAGTCGAGGTCGGGATCGCTCTCCTCGCCCTCCTGCTCGATGAGGCGGCTGAAGGTGGGGTAGCCGCCGCCGGCCACCACCTCCTCGATGTAGGGCTGCACGGTGGCCGCCCACTGCTCCTCGGTCATCCCGTTGCGCCGTTTGGCCTCCTCGCCGGCCAGTTCCTGCAGGACGAAGCCGGTGACGTAGCTGGTCGTGGCGCCGACCATGCGCGCCATCTCGGGCAGGCGCAGCCCGTGCCCGTCCAGGGCGGCCAGGGTGTACTCCAGGTGGCGCAGCGCGTTCGGGCCGAGCGGCGCCCGCGAGGAGGCGGCCGCGACGAACCACGGGTGGCTGCGCAGCACCGCGCGGGTCTGGGTGGCGATGAGCACCAGCGCCGCGCGCCAGTCTCCCGCCGACCTCTCGGGCAGCTCGATCATGCCGTAGACCTCGTCGACCATCAGGTCGAGCAGGTCGTCCTTGTCGGGGATGTGCCGGTAGAGCGACATGGTGCCCGCGCCGAGCCGCACGGCGATGGCGCGCATCGACAGCGCGCCCAGCCCCTCGGCGTCCGCGATCTCGATCGCCGCGGCCACGATCTGCTCCCTGGTCAGCGCCGGGCGGCGGGCCGAGCCGGAACGCCCGAGGCGCGACCACACCAGCCCCGCGCGCGGCGCGGGCCCCCCGCCTTGTCGCTCGCCCATGCGCATCTCCCTTCACGTGCCCGGACGCCCTGCGGCTCCGGCGAGTTCCCCCACCGTCCATTATCCGGGTTGCGTACACCGCACCCTGGGGCGTACGCTCGTATCATAAAGCGTACTAAGTACGCATGACAATGGCGGAGAGGAGGCAGGCGATGGCGGACACAGAGGCTCCCGTGATCGAGGCGGAGGGCCTGCGCAAGCGATACAAGAAGACCATCGCGCTCGACGGCGTCGATCTGGCCATAAAGCCCGGCACCATCTGCGGCCTGCTCGGGCCGAACGGCGCGGGCAAGACGACCGTGATCCGCATCCTCACCACCCTGCTCCGCCCCGACGGGGGCACCGCGCGGGTGGCGGGCTACGACACCGTCAAGCAGGCCGAGCTCGTGCGCTACCGCGTCGGGCTCGCCGGCCAGTACGCCGCGGTGGACGAGCTGCTCACCGGCCGGGCCAACCTGGAGATGATCGGCCGCCTGTGCCACCTGCCCCGCAAGGAGGCCCAGCGGCGCGCCGACGAGCTGCTGCACCGCTTCGCCCTCACCGACGCGGCCGAGCGGCTGGCCAAGACCTACTCCGGAGGCATGCGCCGCCGCCTGGACCTGGCGGCCAGCCTCACCGTCGAGCCGCCCATCCTGTTCCTGGACGAGCCCACCACCGGCCTCGACCCGCGCAGCCGCGCGGGCATGTGGACGCTGATCGCCGAGCTGGTCGAGGCCGGCACGACGGTCCTGCTCACCACCCAGTACCTGGAGGAGGCCGACCGCCTGGCCGACCAGATCGTCGTCATCGACGCGGGCAAGGTGCTGGCCACCGGCTCGCCGGCCGAGCTGAAGGCCGCCACCGGAGGCGAGCACGTGGACGTCGTCGTCCGCCGCGACGACGAGGTCGAGACCGCCCGCGCCGCCCTGGCCCGCCTGGCCTCGGCGCGCCCCCGGGTCGAGCGCCACCTGCGGCGCATCACCGTCCCGGTGACCGGCGGGCCCGCGGCCCTGGTCGAGGCGGTCCGCGAGCTGGACGCCCGCTCGGTCGGCATCGACGACATCTCCCTGCGGCGCCCCACCCTCGACGACGTCTTCCTGCGCCTGACCGGGCGGCTCGCCGACCGGTCGGGCGACACCCCCACCACCGACGAACTGACCTCGCAGGGAGCGGCACGATGAGCATCCCCGGCACTCTGGTCCTGCCGCTGCCCCCGCGCGGCTGGCGCTCGCGCCTGCGCTGGACGGTGGCCGACTCGCTGACCATCACCCGGCGCAACCTCAGCCACATCAGGCAGGTGCCCGAGCAACTGATCGACGTCACCCTGCAGCCCATCATGCTGGTGCTGCTGTTCGCCTACGTCTTCGCGGGCGCCATCCACATCAGCGGGGGCGACTACCGCGAGTACCTGGTGCCCGGCATCTTCGTGCAGTCCATCTTCTTCACCGCCGGCGGCACGGCGGTGAACGTCTCGCTGGACATGACCCGCGGCATCAACGACCGGTTCCTGTCGCTGCCGATGGCGCGGTCGGCGGTGCTGCTCGGCCGCACGGTGTCCGACCTGTTCGAAAGCGCCATCAGCCTGGTCATCATGGCGCTGTGCGGGCTCATCGTCGGCTGGCGGGTGCACACCGACCTCGGCTCGGCCGCCGCCGGGTTCGCCATGCTGCTCGTGCTGGCCTACGCGGTGAGCTGGGTGGCGACCTACGTCGGCCTGGTCACCCGCGGGCCCGAGGCCGCGACCGGCGTGACCATGGCCGTGCTGCTGCCGCTGACCTTCGTCGCCAACACCTTCGTGCCGACCGAGGGCATGCCCGCGCTCGTGCGCCCCATCGCCGAGTGGAACCCGATCAGCGCCGCCGCGGCCGGCGCGCGCACGCTGTTCGGCAACCCGAGCGTGATGCCGCAGGGCGGCGCCCCCGCCTGGCCGCTGCAACACCCCGTCCTTGCCACCTTCGCCTGGTCGGCGGTGCTGCTGGCGGTGTTCGCCTCGCTGGCGATCCACCGCTTCCGCAACGCCATGGCCCGCTGACCCCGCCCGCCGGCCCCGCCCGCTGACTCCGTCCGCGGGCCTCCGGCGAGGCTCGACCGGCGACCGGCATCGTGACAGGACCCACGACGACAGGAGCGGACATGGATCTGAATCTGCGGGGCCGGTCGGTGCTGGTCACCGGGGCGAGCGGCGGCATCGGGCAGGCCATCGCGCGCGTCTACGCCGCCGAGGGCGCCAAGGTGGCCCTGACCTACCACACCGGTGCGGAACGGGCCGAGAAGCTCGCCGAGGAGCTGACCCGGAGCGGCGCGGCCGACGTCATGACCGTGCGCTACTCGCTGGAGGACCCGGCGACGGTGGCCGCCGCCGTCGCCGCCCTCGAACGCTGGGACGGCCCGGACGTGCTCGTCGCCAACGCGGTCCGCTGGGGCACCCGGCGCGCCCTCGGGCAGCGGCTCTGGGAGGTGCCCGAACACGACTGGGAACCGGTGATCGGCCACAACGTCGCGCCGACCCTGCGCACCGTCCAGCTCGCGGTCCGCGGCATGGCCGCCCGGCGCTTCGGCCGCGTCGTGCTCATCTCCTCCCACGTCGCGCTCAACGGCCACCCCGGCCAGGAGTTCTACGGGGCGGCCAAGGCGGCGCTGCACGGCTTCTGCCGCAGCCTCGCCTGGGAGGCCGGCGGGGAAGGCGTGCTGGCCAACGTCGTGTGCCCGGGTCTGACCCTCACCGAGCGCGCCCGCACCGGCCTGCCCGACCACGTCAGGGAGGCCGAGGCGGCGCGCACACCGACCGGCCGGCTGAGCTCACCCGAAGACGTGGCGCGGACGGTGGCCTTCCTCGGCTCCCCGGCCAACGGCAACATCACCGGTCAGCTCCTCACGGTCGCCGGAGGCCGCTAGCGCCTCCGGCAAGGAAGGACGATCACCATGCGCATCATGCGGTTGCGTACGACGACCCCCATGGCGGCGGGCCTGCTGTTCGTGCTCCTCGCCGCCCCGGGCGGCTGCGGCGCCGGGGCGGCCATCACCGCCGACTCGGTCGCCCGCATCGGCGCCGACGCCTTCGCGGACGCCGGCCACCCCCTGGCCCACGGGCTCGACTGCACGGCCAAGTCCAAGGGCGCGGTCAAGTACGACGTCGACTGCACCGGCCGCACCAAGGACGGCAAGAAGGCCACCCTGACCGCCAAGAACGTGGCCGAGGACTCCCACGACGACGACGGCGTCTTCGTCGGCAAGGTGGACGGCAAGACCATCTTCAGCCGTAAGTGCCTCGCCTGCTGATCCTCGACCGGCTTTCGAGAGGCCGCTGTGAGCATGTGGTTCCCACCGGAACGGCCGAAGGGAAAGCCGTGGAACGCCGAATCGTCGACCTCGCGCACGTGGTGGCCGAGGACATGGTCGTGAGCCCGTTCATGCCCAGGCCCGTCATCGGCGCGATGCTCGACCGCGCCCAGTCGGCCCGCTTCCTCGCCGAGGGGGTGTCGTGCCTGATGTCGAAGATCGAGGTGGTCGGGAACACCGGCACCTACCTCAACGCCCCGTACATGTTCCACCAGGACGGGCCCGACCTGGCCGCCCTCGACCTGGCGCGCCTGGTCGACCTGCCCGTGCGGGTCGTCCGGGTGCCCGAGGGCGTCGTCGCGATCGACCCCGAGGCGCTGGGCGAGCTCGGCGACCTCTCCGGCGCGGCGCTGCTGATCAACACCGGCCACGACCGCCACTACGGCGGCGAGGCCTTCTTCGCCGCCTCGCCCTTCCTGACCGCCGACGCGGTCAAGCACGTGATCGCGGCCGACCCGGTGCTCGTCGGCATCGACTCCCACAACATCGACGACGGGACCGACAACCACAAGCCCGCGCAGAACCTCCTGCTCGGCGCGGGCATGTGCGTCGTGCAGCAGCTCACCCGGCTCGGCGAGCTCCCCGAGCACGGCGCCCGGCTGACCGTGCTCCCCATGCCCGTCAAGGGCATGGCCAACATCCCCGTCCGCCCGATCGCACTGACCGCCTGACCCCGCACCCGCCCGCCGCCGGACCGCCGCCGGGCCGGCACGGCGCGGGCCGGCACCTGAGCCGGGGTTGGGCCGGTACTGACGCGGTGATCACCTACGTTCACCGGGCGCGGCTCTTCACTCCGGTCTCGTGCTGTGGATGATCGGCGCCGGGTCGGCGGGGCGTGGTGCGGCGATGCCGGCGCCGGTTACGCGCCTGAGCCGGTGAACGTTCCTGGACAGCGCGCTGACCGGGTGCGGGGCCGGCCCTGTGGCGGTGCCGGACAGGGCCGGGCCGGGGCCGCGCCCGGTCAGCCCTGGTCGACCATGCGCATCATCGGCGGGGCGTAACGCTCGCCGGCGGCGCAGCCGGGCGGGAACAGCTCCTCGACCCGGCGCAGCTCGGCGGCGGTCACCGGCATCGCGGCCGCCGCCGCGTCGCGCCCAAGGTGGCCCGGGTCCAGCGTCCCGGGAATGACCGCGACGTCGCCGCCCCTGGACAGCAGCCAGGCCAGCGCCAGCTCGGCCGCGCCGTGCCCCAGCTCCGCGGCCAGGGCGGCGAACCGCGCGGCGAGGTCCAGGTTGCGGGCCAGCGCCTCGCCCTGGTGGCGCGGGTCGCGGTGACGCCAGTCGTAGGGCGGCAGCGCGTCCATGTCGGGCCGCTCCCCGGTGAGCATGCCCAGGCCGAGCGGTCGGTAGGCGACGAACCCGATGCCGAGCCGCCGGCACGCGGGCAGGATCTCCCGCTCCACGTGGCGCTCCCACAGGGAGTACTCGGTCTGCACGGCGGTGAGCGGCTGGACGGCGTGCGCCCGCTCGATCGTCGCCGCGGCGGCCTCGCACAGCCCGACGTGGCGCACCTTGCCCTCCGCCACCAGCTCCGACATCGCCCCCATGGAGTCCTCCACGGGCACCGCGGGGTCGACGCGCGCCAGGTAGTACAGGTCGATGACGTCGGTGCCCAGCCGTTTGAGCGACGCCTCGCAGGATCGCCGGACCGCCTCAGGGCGCCCGTCCAGGCCGGGCGGGCCCGCGTCGCGGTGCACGACGCCGGTCTTGGTGGCGACGACGGCCTGCTCGCGCCGGCTGCCGAGCAGCCGTCCGAGGGTCTCCTCGCCCGCGCCCCCGCCGTAGTAGCCGGCGGTGTCGAACATCCGCACTCCGAGGTCCAGGGCGCGTGCCACGGTGGCCGCCGCCCGCTCCCCGCGCCCGGCCGGCGTGGCCAGGCCCATGCAGCCCAGGCCCACCGCCGGCACCGTCAGTCCCTGTCCCAGGGTCGCCTCGCGCATCGCCGTGCCTCCTCGGTCGTCCAGCCCTCGGTCGTTCAGCGCTCAGTCGTTCAGCACGGCGACGGCCCGCGCCCAGCCGGCGCCCGCGCCCGCGATCTTGACGGGGAAGCAGACGACCTGGAAGCCGAACGGCTCGGGTAGCGCGTCCAGGTTCGCCAGCCGCTCGATCTGGCAGTACTCGCGCTGCCTGCCCAGGAAGTGCGCGGGCCACAGCACGCTCGTGTCGCCGGTCTCGTGGTAGGTCCTGATGATGTGCGGGAACGGCGCGTCCAGGCTGAAGGCGTCGGTGCCGATCACTTTCACGCCCATGTCGAGCAGCAGCCGCGTCGCCGGCCCGTCCAGCCCGGTGAAGTCGGTGAAGTAGGCCGGTGTGCCCACCCGGGCCGCCGCACCGGTGTTCAGCAGCACGATGTCGCCCGGGCTCAGGGTGTACCCGATCCTGGCCAGCTCCTTCTCGATCACCGTCGGCCCGGCGGCGCCCGTCCCGAACGAGGTGAGGTCCAGGACCACCCCGGGCGCGAAGAACCACTCCAGCGGCATCGCCTCGATCGTCCTCGGCGTGCCGTAGGAGGCGGCCGAGCCGTAGTGGGCGGGCGCGTCCACGTGGGTGCCAGTGTGCACCGTCAGCGAGAGGGTGTCGTTGTTGAGGAACTCCCCGCCGGGCAGGGCGTCCACGTCGAACTCGATGCCCATGTGGGCGCGCAGCTCCTCGCTCATGTGGCGCGCCCCCTCGGCCGGGGACATGGCCGTGTGGATGACCGGGTCGGGTTCCCAGAAGCGCGCGTCGATGGGCGAGGACAGGTCGATCAGCCGCATTCCAACTCCCGCGTCACAGGTCGGCGGCCGGCTCGGGCGAGCCGGGGCTCACAGCCGTCACCGTCCACCGCGCTGCTCGAAAGGCGCTCGAGGCGGTCTCCAGCCGGCGCGGTCACGCTGGGCGGGTCACGCCACCACCGCGGAAGGGACGGCCCATGGTGTTGCCATCGGTCATCGGCACCCTGTCGATCGACGAGCTGCACGTGCGCGTGCAGCGCTTCTACGCCGAGCAGATGCGCCTCCTCGACACCGGAGCCACCGGCGAGTGGGCCGAGACGTTCACCGAGGACGGCACCTTCAGCGTGCCGACGTTCGCCGAGCCGGTCCGCGGCCGGGCCGCCATCGCCGCGGGGGCGCGGGAGGCGGCCAGGGCCCGGACGGCGGCCGGCGTCGTCCACCGCCACTGGATGGGCATGCTCACCGTCGAGCCGGGCGAGGACGGCACCGTCCGCGCCCGCTCGTACGCCCTGGTCATCGAGACCCCGCTGGGGAAGGCGTCCAGCGTCCACCGCAGCACCGTGTGCGAGGACCTCCTGACCCCCTGCGCCGACACCTGGCAGGTCCGCGAACGCGTCGTCACCCGGGACGACCTGCCTGCCCGCTGACCCCCTCGGCCGCCCCGCCCGGCGGTCCCGCCCGCTACCGGCCCTCGCCCGCCGTTGCGTCCGGTGCGCGGCGGGACGCGGGCGGCGCCGGCCGTGCGGGCGGGCGGCCGGTGAACGCCGACCGTCCGATGACCCGGCGTTGATCGTCGGCTGACCTTCCTCCCCCTAGCGTTTCGATTCGATGGCCGGCCGTAAGCCGGGTGCTCGGAGCGCGAAGGGGAGTCATGCAGCGGCGCACGTTGCCGGTTCGGTCGCCCGGGGGTCGTAGCTGATGCGGGAGGCCCGATGCGGGGCCGCCCGGCCGCTCCTGGCCGCCTGCGCCCTGACCCTGACGACGACCATGTCGGCCTGCGCCGGTGAGGGGCCGCGTCCTGCGGCCCCGCCGTCCGCCCCGGCGCCCACGGCCGCCGCCGCCGCGCCCGTGCCGCACGGCGGCGCGAAGAAGGCGCCGGCCCGGGACGTCTACGCCGGGGATCGGGCCGGGATGCTCAGTCCGGTCGTCGCCTCCTTCCCGTCGCTGGTGTACGTGCCGAACAGCGAGAGCGGCACGGTCAGCGTCATCGATCCAAGGACCTACAAGGTCGTGCGCCATTTCCACGTCGGCCGCCGGCCCCAGCACGTGGTCCCCTCCTGGGACCTGAAGACGCTGTGGGTCAACAACAACGACGGCAACACGCTGACGCCGATCGACCCGGCGACCGGCGAGCCGGGCAAGCCGATCCGGGTCGAGGACCCCTACAACCTGTACTTCACCCCGGACGGCGCATCGGCGCTGGTCATGGCCGAGCGGCTCAACCGGCTGGACTTCCGCGACCCGCACACCTTCGCGTTGCGCGGCTCGCTGCCGATGCCGTGCCGGGGGATCAACCACGCCGACTTCACCGCCGACGGCGAGACGATGCTGGCCAGCTGCGAGTTCTCCGGGCATCTGGTGGCGATCGACCTGGCCCGGCGCAAGGTGCGCGAGGTGGTGGGCCTGCCGCACCGCGGCATGGCCCACCACCCGAACATGCCGCAGGACGTCAAGCTGTCCCCGGACGGCACGACCTTCTACGTCGCCGACATGGCCGCGGGCGGGGTGTGGCTCGTGGACGCCCGGGACTTCAAGGTGGAGGACTTCGTCAGGACCGGCGCCGGCGCCCACGGGCTCTACGTCAGCCGCGACTCGCGGAACCTGTACGTCTCCAACCGGGGCGCGGGCTCGGTGTCGGTGGTGTCCTTCGCCCGCCGCCGCCCGGTGGACACCTGGCGCATCCCCGGCGGGGGCTCGCCGGACATGGGCGGGGTGTCGGCCGACGGACGGAGGCTGTGGCTGGCCGGCCGCTACCACGGCGTCGTCTACGTCTTCGACACCGAGAAGGGCCGGCTGATCCACACCATCCGCGTCGACGCGGGACCCCACGGCCTGGCCGTCTACCCCCAGCCGGGCGCCCACTCCCTCGGCCACACGGGCGTCTTCCGGTAAGGCCCCGCGCCGCGGCGCTCAGCCCACCGGGACCTGGTAGTCCCTGGCGAGGTCGGAGACGGCGGCCTCCTTGAGGATGACCGTGCCGCCGACCGCCGTCTTGTCCGGGACGACGACGTAGGAGGCGCGGGAGGCCGGCTGGTCGACGTGGGAGAAGTCCATCGGCCGGCCGAATCCGCCGTCCCAGGACGGCTGCGACCGGTGCGCCCTGACGATGCCGTCACGGCTGAGGTCCTTGTTCGCGCACGCCTGCTTCAGCGCGTCACCCACGATCATCGCCGCGCCGTAGCCCGCGCCGACGCCGCTGTCGACGGGCTGCCCGGGGTACTTGGCCCGGTAGTCGGCCACCAGCTTCTGGACGGCCGGGATGGGCGCGCTCATGGGCGCCGCGGCGGTCATGACGTAGAAGCTCTTCAGCAGCGCGGGCGCGGCCGGGGTGCCGAGCAGCTGCGGGCTGTAGGCCGAGTTGCTGCCGACGAACGGGATGTCCATGCCCTTGGCGACGGCCACGCCGACCAGGGACGCCGCCTGCCTCGGGCCCACCGACACCATGATCGCCTTGACGCCGGCGTCCTTGAACGCCGACACCTGGGCGCTCATGTCCTGGTCGGTGGCCTTGATCTTCTGCTCGACGACGGTGAGCCCCAGCTTGCCGGCGGCGTACTTGGACCCGTTGAGCGCGCTCGCGCCGTAGTCGCCCTCGAAGTACAGGTGACCGATCTTGTCGCCGGACCTGATGCCCTTGTCCTTGGCGAGGAAGTCCACCCCGTTGATCATGTCGATGTCGTAGGTGGTGCCGGTGACCTGGACGGCCTGCCCGCCGAGCAGGCTGGTGGCCCAGGCCATGGGCAGCGTCAGCATCTTGTCGTCCTCGATGCGCCGCTTGAGCGCCGTGACCATCGGCGAGCCGATGAACTGGGGGACGGCCGCGGACTTCGGCGCGATCTCGGTGTAGGCGGCCACCGCCTTCTGCACGTCGTAGCCGTGGTCGCGGACGATGCCCGCGAGCTTGCGCCCGCACACCCCGCCCGCCGCGTTGGCCTGCTCGAAGTACAGCTGCTGCGCCTGGGTGAGGCTCTTGCCGAAGGAGGCGTAGGGGCCGGTCAGGTCGGTGAGGATGCCGAGGGTGATGGCGTCGGCGCTCACGCCGGGGCCGGTCTTCACCCCGTCTCCGCCGGTGGCGGGCTCGCCGCCCGTGGCCTTGCCGCTCGCGCACGCGCCGGCCGTCAGCGCGAGCGCGAGCGCGGCCAGTGGGACGCCTGCCGTACGCATGCCGGATCTGCCCATGTCAGCTCCTGGTGTCGGGGGAGGGAGAGGGAGTGGGGGAGTGGGGGGCGGGCGCCCGCGGGGCGCGGGCGAGGAGGGTCGCCCGGGCGCCGGCCGCCGCGCGCAGCCGGGCGAGCAGCCCGGCCAGGCCGCCGGGCAGGAAGAGCACCACGGCGACCACGGCGGCGCCGTACAGGATGCGGGCCGCCTCGGCGGGGGAGAGGCCGCCGGAGCCCGGCTCGGCGATGAGCGGCAGGTCGTCGCTGTAGCGGGTGAGGAGCTGGGGCAGCACCGAGACGAACACCGCGCCGAGGACCGCACCGCCGACCGACCCCAGGCCGCCGATGACGATCATGGCGAGGTAGTCCAGGGACAGCAGCACGCCGAAGTAGTCCGGCACGGTCCGCTGGAACACCAGGGCGAGCATCACCCCGGCCAGCCCGCCGTACATGGACGACAGCACGAACACCCCGGCCCGATAGCGGGCGACCGGGACGCCCATGACCCCGGCGGCGATCTCGTGGTCGCGGATGGTGTTCATCGCCCGGCCGGGCCGCCCCCGCAGCACTCCCCGGGCGAACGCCGCGGCGCCGAGCACGAGCAGCAGTCCGAGGAACCACAGCCGCTCCAGCGAGCCGAACGGCACGCCGAACAGCACCAGGGACGGGGTGTCGGCGAAGACCAGCCCGAACAGCTCCATCGGCGGGACGGCCCGCCCGTTGTACCCGCCGGTGAGCGGTTCGGCGTTGAACAGCACGTGCTGGCCGAGGAAGATCAGCGCCAGCGTGGCGATGCCCAGGTAGGCGCCCTTCAGCCGCCCGGCGATAGGGCTGAACAGCCCGCCGGCCACCCCGGCCGTCAGCACCGCGAGCGCCGCGGCGAGCGGGGTGGGCAGCCCGAGACCCGCCGCCGCGTGCGAGGCGCCCGCGGCCGGGGCGTCGGCGAAGTAGACGTAGGAGTAGGCGCCGACGGCGAGGAAGAAGGCGTGGCCCATCGACAGCTGCCCGGTCGAGCCGGTCAGCAGGGCGATGCCGATGGCGCCGACCGCCGCCGACATCGCGAACAGCCCGGTCTGCAGCCAGAACCCCTCCAGGTAGAAGGGGATCGCGATCGCGGCCGCCGCCCCGGCGGCCCACACCAGTGCCCGGCGCGCCCGGGAGCGGCCGTCAGACACGGACGGTCTCCCTGGTGCCGAACAGGCCGGCCGGGCGCAGCAGCAGGATGACGACCATGACCAGGAACGGCGCGACGTCGCCGATGCCGCGCCCGAGGAAGGCGAGCTGGTTCTGGTAGCCGCTCATCAGCGCCTCGGTGACCCCGACGATCAGACCCCCGGCCAGCGCGCCGGTGGTGGAGTCCAGCCCGCCGAGGATGGCCGCGGGGAACGCCTTGATCGCGGCCAGGGAGGTGCCGCGGTCCAGCCCGGGCGTGGGGAACACGCACAGGAACAGCGCGGCCACCGCCGCGAGGGCCCCGGCGACCGCCCACGCGCTCAGCGAGACCCGGCCGAGGCGGATGCCCATCAGGGCGGCGGTCTCGGCGTCCTCGGCGGTCGCGCGCATCGCGATGCCCCAGCCGGTGTACTTGAACGCCAGCAGGAACAGCGTGATCAGCGTCGCGGCCGTGCCGAGCGCGACCAGCCGCGTCTCGGCGACGGTCACCTGGCCGAGGTGGACGACCGCGTCGCCCCAGGGGTCGCCGAGCGCGAGGATCTCGGTGCCGATCTGGCGGGTCAGCTCGGTGGTCAGGACGATGTCGACGCCGATCGTCACGATGGCCAGCACGTTGTGGGACCCGGCGCCGGCCCGCCGGATGATGAGGAACTCGATCAGCGCCCCGACCGCCGCCGCGGCGGCGACGCCCACCAGCAGCGCGGCCCAGAAGCCGGTGACCGGCTGGAGCCGGGCCACCAGGTAGCCGCCGGCCAGCAGCAGCGAGGCGTGGGCGAAGTTCACCACCTCGGTGGCCTTGAAGATGACGACGAAGCCGAGGGCGATGAGCGCGTAGACGGCCCCGATGGAGATCCCGTTGAGCAGGAGCTCCAGGAATGTGATCACTTGTCCTCCTGGTCGGCGCTCGGGCCGAGGTAGGCCCGGATGACCTCGGGGTCGTCCTGTACCTGTCCGGGCGTGCCGTCGGCGATGCGGCGCCCGAAGTCGAGCACGGTGATCCGGTCGGCCAGGCGCATGACCATGCCCATGTCGTGCTCGACCAGCAGGACCGAGATGCCGAGGCCGCGGCGGACCTCGGCGATCAGCCCGGCCATCTCGGCCCGCTCGCCGGCGTTCATCCCGGCCACCGGCTCGTCCAGCAGCAGCAGCCGCGGCTCCATGCACAGGGCGCGGGCCAGTTCCACGCGCTTGCGCACCCCGTAGGGCAGCAGCCCGACCGGCGTGCCGAGCAGGCCGCCGAGGCCCGCGAACTCGGCGATCTCGGCCGCCCGCTCCCGGTGCCGCGCCCATTCGCGGCGGGCGGCGGGCAGTCGCAGGCCGGAGGAGACGAACCCGGCCCGGGTCAGCCGGTGCCGTCCGAGCATCAGGTTGTCGATCACCGGCTGGTGACCGGACAGGGCGATGTTCTGGAACGTCCGCGCGACCCCGAGCGCGGCGATGCGGTGTGGCGCCAGCGCCGTGAGCTCCGCGCCGGCGAAGCGGACGCTGCCCGAGGCCGCCCGGTACACCCCCGACAGCACGTTGAAGCAGGTGGACTTGCCCGCCCCGTTCGGCCCGATGACCGCGTGGACGCTGCCCGGCGCCACGGTGAAGCTCACCTCCGACAGCGCGGTCAGCCCCGCGAAC
Organism: Sphaerisporangium sp. NPDC005288; assembly: GCF_040607475.1. Classification (NCBI taxonomy): domain Bacteria; kingdom Bacillati; phylum Actinomycetota; class Actinomycetes; order Streptosporangiales; family Streptosporangiaceae; genus Sphaerisporangium; species Sphaerisporangium sp. NPDC005288. Next base: position 75,262 of record NZ_JBEXGT010000019.1, read on the forward strand.
CGCACCGTCACCTCCCGGACCTCCAGCAGCGCCGGGTCACTCGTCCTGTCCCGCGGCCCAGGCATACCGTCCGGTTGGTATGACCCGGTCACGCCGCTTCGGTCAGTGGTGCCGTCCGGTCGGGGCGACGAACTCATGCCGCTTCGGTCGGTCACGTCGTCGGGCAGGGGCGAGGAAGTCATGCCGCTTCGGTCCGTCACGTCGTCCGGTAGGGACGAGGGGGTCATGCCGCTTCGGTCCGGGATACCGTCCGGTTGGTATGACGGGGTCATCCCTGCCACCTCCCGATCGCCCGCCGCCCGGCGGGGCCGTCCAGGGGCCGGCCGTCCGCCGGGTCGCCCATGCCGAGGTAGCGCCGCCGCACCTCGTCGCCCGCGGCCAGTTCGGCGGCCGGGCCCTCCAGGGCCACCTCGCCGACCTCCAGCACATAGGCGTAGGAGGCCAGCGACAGCGCCGGCGCCACGTTCTGCTCGATCAGCAGCACCGAGGTGCCGCGCGCGTTGATCTCCCTGACCGTCTCGGCGATGCGGGCGGCCATCATCGGCGCCAGGCCCAGCGTCGGCTCGTCCAGCAGCAGCATCGACGGGCGCGCCATCAGGGCCCGGCCGATCGCGAGCATCTGCTGCTCGCCGCCCGACAGCAGTCCCGCCCGCTGGTGGGCCCGCTCCGCCAGCACCGGGAACAGGCCGAGGACCTCCTCGCGCGCCGCCGCCGAGCGCCGGCCGCCGCCGAGCCCGCCGGCGCGCAGGTTCTCCTCGACGGTCATCCGGGCGAACACCCGCCGGCCCTCGGGGACCTGCGTCACCCCGCGCGCCACCACGGCGGGGGCCGCGAGCCCCGACAGTCGTGTCCCCGCCCAGCGGACCGTCCCGCCGCCGATCGCGCCCCGGTGGAAGCGCAGCGTCCCGGAGATGGCCCGCAGAAGCGTGCTCTTGCCCGCGCCGTTCGCGCCCAGCACGGCGACGATCGCCCCGGGAGGCACCCTCAAGGACACCCCGCGCAGCGCGGGCACCGCTCCGTAGCTCACCGCCAGTCCGCTGACCGTGAGCCCGGCGTCGGCCGGGGGCGCCGTGGCCGCCATCGCTCCTCCTTCGGGTCGGTGAGCCACATACGAACGCCGCTCGCGCACCGTCGTCCAGATGCGGCGGTGAAGTCGCAACCGGTGCCCACCGCCGCGGGAGGGCCGTTGTGCGCCCGCACAACGGCGCGTCACGAAACGAAACCGAACCTTGTTCCGTACGGGCGGTGGATGGCAATCTACGAAAGATGCCCGCCAAGCGAAACGAGCACGTTGACGACGATGTGCGGCACGTCCTGCGCATCGTCGCCGCCCGGCTGCTCGAACGGCTCCCGGAGCTGGCCGACGAGCTGGTGGCCCGGGTGCGCGAAGGCGACGAGGCCTACCGCAGGCTCGTCTCGCCGGAGGAGCACCGGCAGAGCACGGAAGAGGGCCTGCGCATCGGCATCTCCGCCATCCTGCAACGGCCCCAGAAGCGCCGCGACCTGGAATTCGCCCGGTCCATGGCCCGCCGCCGCGCCGAGCAGGGGCTGCCCATGGACTCCCTCATGCGCATGTACCGCCTGGCGGCGCAGGTCACCTGGGCCGGGTTCGTCGACCTGGTCGAGCGCGAGCACCCCGAACTGCTCGGCGCGCTCGTGCGCACCGCCACCCACGTCTGGCACGCCATCGACCGGCAGGCGCTGACCGCGGCCGAGACCTACCGGCGGCGCGAGAAGGAACTGCTCGGCCGCGGCACCGAGCGGGTGAACGCGCTGCTGGACGACCTGCTGGAGGGCACCGGCGACGCCGCCGTCGCCCGCTCGGCCGCCGCCGCCCTCGACCTGCCCGAGCGGGGGCGTTATGCGGTCGTCACAATCAGGCTGCCGGTCCGCCAGACCCCCTGCGCCGACTCCCACCCCGAGACGCTCGGCGCGATGCGGCTGGTCTGGCGCATGCGCACCCACTACGAGGTCGCCGTCGTGGCGCTCGGCGACGGCACCCTCGACCGCCTGGTCGAGGGCATGGCCCCGGTGGTCTGCGGCCCGGCGGGGGTCAGCCCGGTCGTGGAGGGGCTGGAGGAGCTGGCCTCGGCCAGGAAACTCGCCGAGCTGGCCATGCGCACCTGCGCGGGATGCGGGCCCGAGATCGCCCGGCTGGACCGGCGGCTGCCGGCCGCGCTGGTGGTCGCCCAGCCCGAGCTGTCCGGCCGGCTGACCGGCGAGGTGCTCGGCGCTCTGCTCGCGCTGGACGCGGCCGACCGCGAGGTGCTGCTGGCCACCCTGTCGGCCTGGCTGCGCTGCGAGGGCTCGGCCGTGCGCGCCGCCGGCCAGCTGTACTGCCACCGCAACACGGTCTTCAACCGCATCCGCCGCGTCGAGCGGCTCACCGGGCGCTCGGTGTCGCGTCCCCGCGACATCGTCGAGCTCGCCCTGGCCCTGGAGGCCGTCCGCCTCCTCCCGGCCGGCTGACCGCCCGCCGCCGGGCGCCCGGTCCCTTCTCCCGGGCGGCTGGCCGCCCGCCGCCGGCCGACCGGTCCCCTCCTCCCGGGCGGTTGAGCGCCCGCCGCCGGGTGCCCGGTCCCCTTCTCCCCGGGCGACCGACCCCGGTCGCGGCCCGGCGGCGGGGGTTGGGTGAAGCAGGGCGGCGGGATGACCTTGAATTGGCCGGTGCGTGACCGGTGTCTTCCTAACGTGGCGGTAGCCGGGCGCACCAGGCGTTCCGGGCACGAACACGGCCAGATCGGAAGCACCGCCGGTGATCAGAAGAGCGCTCGACATCCTGGGGCCGCCCCTGCTGCTGCTCGCCGTCGCGCCGGCCCTCGGCCTGGCCGCCCGGACCTCCGAGTGGACCGGCGCCGACCTGCGCCTGGACGAGACGGTGCGCGCGACGCGGTCCGCCCCGCTGACCGAGCTGGCCCACGCCCTGCACGCGGCCTTCACCCCGCCCGCCGGAGTGACCATGATCGCGCTGCTCACGGCGGTGCTGCTGCTGGTCCGGCGGCCCCGCACGGCGGTCGTCACGTTCCTGCTGGTCACCGTCGGATGGACGGTCAACTCGGTGGTCAAGGCGCTCATCGACCGGCCCCGGCCGCCGGTCGCCTTCCAGCTCGTCCCCGAGCTCGGGCACGACAGCTTCCCCAGCGGCCATGTGGCCCTGACCATGTCGCTGGCGTTCGCCGCGGCCTACCTAGCCCACGGCACCCGGTACTTCCCCGTGGTCGCCGCGGCGGGCGTGCTCCTGGTGGTCGCGCAGGCGCTGGCCCGGCTGTACCTGGGCGTCCACTACCCGACGGACGTGGCCGGGTCGATCTTCACCAGCACGGCGGGCGCCTGGGCCGTGCTGCGGCTGAGCGCCGCCCGCGAGAGCCGCCGCGTCCGGGGCCGGCCCGGCGAGAAGGACGACCCCCGCCCGGTCACCGGCCTGCCCATCTGACGAAGCCTCGCGCCCAGCCGGCCACCGAAGCCTCGCGCCCAGCCGGCCACCGAAGCCTCGCGCCCACCCGGCCACCGAGGTCACGGGGAGCCCGGGCCCCGTCCCGGGGTTCAGCTTTGCGAGTCGCGCGGGGAGCCGGGCGCGCCGCCCGCGACGGCGGCGATCGAGGCGGCCACGTCCGGATCGAGGGCGAACGCCGTGTCCAGCCGGGTCAGCGCGAGCAGCCGGCGCAGGAACCCCTCGGCGCCCGCGAGCCGCACCCAGCCCCCCGACGCGGCCACCCGCTGGCGGAGGTCCAGCAGCAGCCACACGCCGCCCGAGTCGCAGAACCGCAGCCCCGCGACGTCCAGGATGACGCGGTCGCACCCCTGCGCCAGCAGACCGTCCAGAGCCTGGCACGTCTTGGCCCGCGTGGTCGCGTCGAGCTCGCCCTCCAGCGTGACCACCGTGCAGGCGGGGTCGCGGTGGGGGACGATCGCCAGCTTCAAAGGCATCCGGCCGCTCCCTTTGCCGAACGTCGAAGACGGCAGCGTCAGCTCACATGGACGGGGTTGTCATCGTTCCTGTCGTTCTCCATCGTCGCATCGGGCCATCGCCTCCGGCTCCCTTAGGCGCGCTATGTACCTGGATCGAGACCTGGTACCGCACCGTACGCCAGAAGGGTCATTTTTATATGTAATGCTGACGATATGGAGTCGGCACCTTCGGAAACCGTCTATCCCCAGTCCATCGAGTCGAGCGAGCTGCTCGACCGCACCCCTGGCCTGTGGGTGGACGCCAGCGACGACGACGATCCGGTCCTGCTGTACGCCGACGGGCGCACCGTGGACACCTGGCGCGAGCATTATCCCTACACCGAGCGGATGTCGCGCTCGGAATACGACCAGACCAAGCGGCTGCTGCAGATCGAGCTGCTGAAACTCCAATATTGGATCAAGGACACCGGCGGCCGCCTGGTGATCCTTTTCGAGGGCCGCGACGCCGCGGGCAAGGGCGGCACGATCAAGCGGTTCATGGAGCACCTGAACCCGCGCGGGGCGACCGTCGTCGCCCTGGAGAAGCCCAGCGAGCGCGAGCGCACGCAGTGGTACTTCCAGCGGTACATCGCCCACCTGCCCGCCGCAGGGGAGATCGCCCTGTTCGACCGGTCGTGGTACAACCGCGCCGGCGTCGAGCGGGTCATGGGCTTCTGCAGCCCCGAGGAGTACCAGGAGTTCATGCTCCAGGCCCCGCTGCTGGAGCGGATGCTCGTGCGTGAGGGCATCAGCCTGGTCAAGCTGTGGTTCTCGGTGTCGCGCCGCGAGCAGCGCACCCGGTTCGTCATCCGCCAGGTCGACCCGGTCCGGCAGTGGAAGCTGTCACCGATGGACCTGCAGTCGCTGGACAAGTGGAACGACTACACCAGGGCCAAGGAGGACATGTTCCTCAACACCGACACCGAGGACGCGCCCTGGACCGTCATCAAGAGCAACGACAAGAAGCGCGGCCGCATCGAGGCCATGCGCCACGTGCTCAGCCTGTTCGAGTACGCCAACAAGGACCACGAGGTCGTCGGCGCCCCCGACCCGCTCATCGTCCGCTCGGCCGCCGACATCGTCGATGAGGACAAGTCGGACCGCGAAGGGGGTCCGCTGGACCTGCCCGCCGCCGAGACCGGGGAAGCGAGATGACCACGCCACGCCATGCCCCCCATGCCCCCCATGCCCCCCATGCCGCCCGCGCCGCCGCGAACGCGGCCCGGTGAGTGGGAGCGACCGCGTTGGAGACGGCATTCCTACCTTTCGGCGACATCTCACAACGCCACCCGGGCGTCCTTAACACGGTGCGGGCAGATGACTACCGGGGGGTCGCATGACTTCATCAGGCTTTGGCAGGGCGCAACCGGACAGCGATCGCGTCCTGCACCTGGCCGGGGACCCTGACGCCGTCGCCCGCGCCCGGCGCCTGGTCTCCTCGGCGCTGGGCAAGGGCCACCCGCTCCACGACGACTGCGTCCTGCTGACCAGCGAGATCGCCACCAACGCAGTGGTGCACTCCGACTCCGGGCACGGGGGCACGTTCACCCTCAGCGTGTCCTACTCCGCCGACTGGGTGCGCATCGCCGTCCAGGACGCCGGCTCCCTCGACCCGCCGTTCGGGTGGCGGCCCTCCTCGCCGCTCGACACCGGCGGCCGGGGCCTGCTCCTGCTGGAGGCGCTCGCCCACCGCTGGGGGTTCATCAGGGAGGCGGGGACCAACAACGTCTGGTTCGAGATGCACGTCGACCTGCTCAACCCCTCGGCGCCCTCCAACGGCTCCCTGCGGGTCGCCCGCTGACCCGGCGGGGACGGGTCAGGGCAGGTCGGGGACGGGTCAGGGCAGGTCGAGGCGGCACAGGCCCTCGGCCAGCACCTTGGTGGTCAGGCGGGTGCGGCTGTCGCAGCCCAGCTTGGCGAAGATGTGCTCCAGGTGCGTGGTCACCGTGCGCACGCTGAGCACCAGCGCCGCGGCGATCTGGGGGTTGGAGTCGCCCAGCGCGACCCGGGTGAGCACCTCCACCTCCCGCGAGGTCAGGTCGTAGGGCAGGGCGCACGGCCGCTCGGCGATGACCGCGCCCTGGATCGCGCCGTGGAAGCCGACGCCCGCGCGGTGCACCCGCACCTCGCGCCACTGGCCGCAGGAGTCCAGCCACAGCCCCCGCCGCGACAGCTCGCGGGAGTCGATGAAGTCCCGGGCCAGCTCGGCCATCGCCGGCTCGTGCTCCAGGGCCCGCGACGGGGGCCATCCGGCGACCGAGCGGCGCCGCCCGCCGCGCTCGAAGGCGACCGCGTGGAAGCCGGGCGGCAGGCCCATCGGGTCGATCACACACCTGGTCAGGTCGGTGACGTGGGCCAGGGTGCCCGAGACCGCGCTGAGCACCGTCGCGGTCTCGGGCGGCAGCGTGTCGCGGCTGCTGACGTGCAGCAGGCCGGTGTAGCGGCCCTCGTTCACGAACAGCGGCGCGGTCAGCCCCGAACGCCAGCCGTACGGCTCCAGGTGCCTGCGGTAGTACAGCTCGGTGCCCGGGGAGCCCATCGACAGCGGGACGCGCGAGCTCATGGCGCGCCGATAGGGATCAAGCCCGGCGTACTCCTCGGCGGCGTCCTCGTCCACCCGCGCGTACCCCGAGGAGACCAGGCTGCGGTGGCGCCCGGTCGCCGGGTCGAACGCGACGAACTCGTACGCCTCCACCGGGATGATCTTCCGCAGCGCCGTCATGGCGCCGTGGGCCCCCGACCCTCCGGCCACCTGGAACCCCACCTCGGTGAACGCGTGGAGGTGACCTGCGCTCAGGGTGATCTGATCCATCAGTCCTCCGCGCTCAGCTTGCCCGACACAGATCTTTTCACGGAATACGTAAACCATCCGATGCAGACCACTGCCTTGCTATTTAGCCTCTCCGGCATCACGCCGGAGCGACGGAGAGGCAGAGGAACAGTGACGGTCCACAACAAGGCGCGAGGTGCCGCCGTCCTCCTCGCGGCGACGCTCGCGCTGAGCGCGTGCGGCGGTTCGGGCGGGAGCACGGGCGGCGACCAGGGCGGACAGGGGCCGAAGCAGTTCTCCGTCGCGCTCAACGAGCCCGACCACCTGACGCCCGGCAACACCTCCAGCAGCTACTCCATCACCGTACTGCAGGCGCTGTTCGACACGCTCGTCGTGATCGACCCCCAGGGCAAGCCGCAGATGCGCGCGGCCGAGTCGGTGACCAGCCAGGACCAGAAGACCTGGACCATCAAGATCAAGACCGGGCAGAAGTTCCACAACGGTGAGGCGGTCACCGCCGAGAGCTTCGCCGACGCGTGGAACGCCGCCGCCTACGCCCCGAACGCGTGGACCAACAACTACTACTTCGCCAACATCGAGGGCTACGACAAGCTCAACCCCGAGGCCGAGGGCGCCAAACCCGAGACCGACAAGCTGAGCGGGCTGAAGGTCGTCGACCCCGCCACCCTCGAGGTCCACCTGACCGCGCCCTTCAGCCAGTTCCCGATCACCCTGGCCTACACCGGCTTCGCGCCGATGCCCAAGGCCGCCTTCACCGACCTGAAGGCCTATGACCAGAAGCCGATCGGCAACGGCCCCTTCGCCCTGGACGGCGACTGGGCGCACAACCAGCAGATCAAGCTGAAGAAGTTCGACGGCTACGCCGGTCCGCGCCCGGCCAAGTCCGGCGCCGTCCTGTTCAAGATCTACGCCAGCCGTGACACCGCGTACACCGACCTGCGGGCCAACAAGGTCGACCTGCTGCAGACCATCCCGCCGGCGAGCGCGTCCGAGGCCAAGAAGCTGCTCGGCGACCGTTTCGTGCCCACGCCCAGCGGCACCATGGACTACCTCGGCTTCCCGACCTTCGACAAGCGGTTCCAGAACGCCGACCTGCGCAAGGCGATCTCGATGGCCATCGACCGGCAGGGCATCGTGGACGCCGTCTACAACGGCGCGTTCAAGCCCATGGCCTCGCTGGTGGCGCCGCTGGTGCCCGGCTACCGCGACAACCCCTGCGGCGAGGCGTGCACCTACGACGCCGCCAAGGCCAAGGCGCTGTTCGACAAGGCCGGCGGGTTCTCCGGCACGCTCAACCTCTACTTCTCCAACGCCGACCCCAGCTACGAGCAGTGGATGCAGGCCGTCGCCAACCAGCTCAAGCAGAACCTCGGCATCACCGACATCCAGTTCAAGAAGATCCCGGCCGCCGACTACCTGTCCACGCTGCGGGAGAAGAAGGAGGACGGTCCCTACCGCAACAACTGGGTCATGGACTACCCGAGCCCGCAGAATTACCTTGAGTCGATGTGGGGCGCGGGCAACCGGATGGGCTGGGACAACAAGCAGTTCAACGACCTGGTCGCCAAGGCCAACGCCGCGCCCAGCATGGAGGCGAGCATCCCGCTCTACCAGCAGGCCGAGGACATCGCGCTCGCCGAGATGCCGATGATCCCGTTGTGGAACTGGCAGGACCAGGCGGGCTTCAGCAACAAGGTCGGCGACGTGCGCATCGACGCCTACAGCCCCAACCTCGACACGATCACCGTCAAGTAAGGCACCGACGAGCAGGCGCGGGTCGGGCAAGGCACCGTCTAGTAAGGCATGGTCGAGCAAGAATGCACGCGATGGGCACTCCGCACCTGGTCATCTCCCGCGGCCGGGCGGGGTGCCCGGCCGCGCGCGAGGGGGAGGGCCGCCGGTGAGGTACGCCGTCCAGCGGCTGCTGCAGGCCGTCCCGGTCTTCGTGGCCACCACCTTCCTCATCTACGCCATGGTGTGGGCCCTGCCGGGCGACCCCATCCTCGCGCTCGCCGGTGACAAGCCGCTGCCCGAGAACGTCCTGCAGACGCTCCGCGACCACTACCACCTCAACGACCCGCTGATCGTCCAGTACGGCCTCTACATGGCGGGGGTGTTCCTGCGCGGCGACCTGGGGGAGACCTTCACCGGCCAGAAGGTCAGCGAGCTGCTCACCGACCGCTGGACGGTGACCGCGCAGCTCGCCGTCACCGCCTGGGTCTTCGAGCTGGTCGTCGGCATCGGGCTCGGCGTGCTGGCGGCGCTGCGGCGCGGCAGGCTCGCCGACACCGCGGTGCTGGCCGGCACGACGTTCGTCATCGCCGTCCCGGTCTTCGTCGTCGGGTACACCGCGCAGATCCTGCTGGGCCTGAACCTCGGCCTGTTCCCGACCGCCGGCACCGACGAGGGCTGGCCGGTCAGCTACCTGCTGCCCGGCATGGTGCTCGGCTCGTTCGGCCTGGCGTACGTCGCGCGGCTGACCCGGGCCAGCGTGGTGGAGAACCTGCGCGCCGACTACGTCCGCACCGCCACGGCCAAGGGGATGCGGCGCTCGCGGGTCATCGGCAGGCACGCCCTGCGCAACTCGCTGATCCCGGTGGTCACCTACCTCGGCGTCGACTTCGGCAACCTCATGGCCGGGGCGGTGGTCACCGAGGGCATCTTCAACCTGCCGGGCATCGGCCAGCAGGTCTTCCAGTCCATCCAGCTCCAGGAGGGACCGGTCGTCGTCGGCGTCACCACCCTGCTGGTGATGATCTTCATTCTGGCCAACCTGCTCGTCGACCTGCTGTACGGCGTGCTCGACCCGAGGATCCGCCGTGGTTGACCTCAAGGCCTCCGTCGAGTCCGCCGCCCCGGGCCCGAAGGCCCGCCGCGGCGAGCGCGGCTCCCTCTGGTACGACGCGTGGCTGGAGCTGCGCGGCCGGGTGGTGTTCTGGATCTCGATGGCCATCCTGCTGCTCGCCTGCGCGATGGCCGCCTTCCCCTCGCTGTTCGCCCGGTTCGGGCCGAACGACGACTGCAACCTGCGGATGTCCAAGAAGGGCCCGGGCGGCGGCGCCCTGTTCGGCTACGACCTGCAAGGCTGCGACTACTGGTCCCAGATCGTGCACGGCACCCGCGCCTCGGTGCTCATCGGCATCGCCGTCACCGTGTTCGCCCTGCTGATCGCCGTCCTGCTCGGCCTGGTCGGCGGCTACTACGGCGGCGCGCTGGACGCGATCATCGCCCGGGTGACCGACGTGTTCTTCGGCATCCCGTTCGTCCTCGGGGCGACCGTCGTCCTGGTCGCCTTCCCCGGGCACGGCATCTGGGCGATGACCGCGGTGCTGGTGCTGCTGGGCTGGACCACCATGACCCGCCTCATGCGCGGCCAGGTCATCGCGGTGCGCGACTCCGACTACGTGCAGGCCGCCCGCGCGCTCGGCGCCGGTGACCTGCGCATCATGGTCAAGCACATCCTGCCCAACGCGATCGCCCCGGTGTTCGTGGTCGCCATGCTCAACATCGGCAACGTGATCTCCGGCGAGGCGACCCTGGACTACCTGGGGGTCGGCCTGCAGTACCCGGACGTGTCCTGGGGCCTGCAGCTCAACGTCGCCCAGTCGTTCTTCGCCGAGTATCCCCACCTGCTGCTGTTCCCGGCCCTGTTCCTCACCGCCACCGTCCTCAGCTTCCTCATGCTCGGCGACGTCGTACGCGACGCGCTCGACCCCAAGCTGCGCTGACGCACCCGACTTGCGCGGCGATCCCCGTCGCCGGTCGCCGGCGTGCTCTACACGCCTGACGGCCGGGGCCGCACCAGGGCGGCTGTCGCAGATGCGACATGTCATATTTCCGACAAGTCGCTCCCGTTGCTGGCGTCACATGCGCTTCGTCACCATTGCAGAGATTTCTGGCGATTTGCCTAATTTTTGGAGTGGCTTCGTGCAGCGCCCCCCTTCCCTACGGCTCGGGTTCACCTCCCTGGCCGCGGGACTCAGCCTCGTCATGGCGGCCTCGCCGCTCACCGGCGGGACCGCCTCCGCCGACGCCCCCGGCTCCCGGCTCGCCACGGCCTCCGGACTCGCCACGGCCTCCCTGGCCGCGACCGGCCCGTCCGCCGGCACGCGGACCGTCACGCTCATCAGCGGTGACAAGGTCACCTACCGGTCCGGCGGCGACACCCCGGCGATCGTCTCCGTCCAGGGACCGCACGGCGGCCGCGCCGCGGCCCGCATCACCACCGTCGGCGACGAGGTGTACGTGGTGCCGGACACGGCCGCCCCGTACGTGACCGCCGGACTGGTCGACCGGTCGCTGTTCGACATCACCAAGCTCGCCGCCTACGGCTACGACGACGCGAGCAGCGACCACATCCCGCTGATCGTCACCTACACCGACGCCGCCGCCCGCAAGCGGGCCGAGCCGGTGCCGGGCGGCGCGGCGAAGGTCCGCACGCTCAGCAGCATCCAGGGCGCGGCGCTGACCGCCGGCCACGACCGGGCCGCGGACTTCTGGAACTCCCTCACCGGCACGGCCGGCGCGGGCGCCTCCTCCCGCCGCGCCGCGCCCGGCACGGCTCTCGCCGGCGGCATCGCCAAGGTGTGGCTGGACGGCAAGGCCAAGGCCGACCTCGCCGACACCGTCGCCCAGGTGCACGCCCCCGAGGTGTGGGCCGCCGGGAACACCGGCACCGGCGTCAAGGTAGCCGTGCTGGACACCGGCGTCGACGCCGCGCACCCCGACCTGAAGGACCGGGTCACCGGCACGGCGACCTTCGTCCCCGGCCAGGACGTGACCGACCGCAACGGCCACGGCACCCACGTCGCCTCCACGATCGCCGGCACCGGCGCCGCGTCCGAGGGCGTGGAGAAGGGCGTCGCCCCCGGCGCCGACCTGCTGATCGGCAAGGTGCTCGACAACGCGGGCAGCGGCCAGGACTCCTGGATCATCGCGGGCATGGAGTGGGCCGCCCGCGACCAGAAGGCCAAGGTCGTCAGCATGAGCCTCGGCGGCGGCCCGTCCGACGGCACCGACCCGCTCAGCCAGGCCGTGAACCGGCTCAGCGAGGAGACCGGCGCGCTGTTCACCATCGCGGCCGGCAACTCCGGCCCCGAGGACGAGACCGTCAGCGCGCCGTCCACGGCCGACGCCGCGCTCTCGGTCGCCGCGGTGAGCGTCGGCGGCAAGGGCACCTCCCTCGCCGCCTTCTCCAGCAGGGGCCCGCGCGTGGGTGACTACGGCCTCAAGCCGGAGATCTCCGCGCCCGGTGTGGACGTGCTGGCGGCCCGCTCGCAGTACGCCCCCGAGGGGGAGGGCGCCTACCAGACGATGAGCGGCACCTCCATGGCCACCCCGCACGTCGCCGGGGTCGCCGCGCTGCTCTCCGCCGCGCACCCGGACTGGACCGGGCAGCGGCTGAAGGACGCGCTGATCAGCAGCAGCAAGGTCCTGTTCCAGTTCGGCCCCTACCAGGCCGGCGGTGGCCTGGTGGACGCGAGCGCCGCCGTCGGCGGCACGGTCTTCGCCACCGGCACCGCCCACATCACCACCCACTGGCCCTACACCTCCGGCCAGAAGGCGACCCGGCAGGTGACCTACACCAACACCGGCGACGCCCCGGTCACCCTGAACCTCAATGTCACCGGCGGCGCCCCCGAGGGCCTGTTCGAGCCGTCGGCCGGCACGGTCACCGTCCCCGCGCACGGCACCGCCACCGCCGAGGTGACGCTGGACGTCGACCGGGCCGAGTTGGACGGCCACCTGGCCGCGCGGCTCGACGCGGTGGACCAGGAGGGCGTGCTGCGCGCCCACACCGTGCTCGGCTACTACAAGGAGGGCGAGCGGGCCCAGCTCACCGTTCACGCCAAGGACCGGTCCGGCAAGCCGCTCGCCGGCGAGATGGTCGTGACCCGTCAGCTTCCCAACGGGCACCAGAGCCTTGACGCTTACGCGATCGACGAGTCCGGCACCCGCACGCTGCGGCTGCCGACCGGCACGTACTCCATCTGGATGTGGGGCGAGGTGCAGGGCGCGAACGGCCCGCACTCGCTCGGCGTGGCCCTGCTCGCCAAGCCCAGCGTCGACCTGAAGGCCGACACCGCCGTCACCCTGGACGCCGGCGGCGCCCGGCAGCTCTCCTCCGTCCTGCCGAAGGGCATGGACCGGCCGCGGACCACGGTCGACACCCGCGTGGACTTCGTCCGCGGCTTCGGCGGCGAGGAGGCCGTCGCCGACAGCCGCCTCCTCGGCGTCCAGCACGACAGCGTGTGGGTGCTGCCGACCGGGGGCAAGGTGACCGGCGGCCGGCTGGACCTCGCCGCGCGCTGGCGCGACGAGCAGCCCCGCCTGGCGGTCTCCTCGAAGGACGACGACTTCGACGACCTGCTGATCCAGTCCCGGTACACCCCGCTGCCGGAGGGCAGCCACTCCTTCGACGCCGTCTTCGCCGGGCAGGGGAGCGCCGCCGAGCTGGCCGCGGCGAAGGTCAAGGGGAAGGTCGCGGTCGTGCGCTGGAGCGACGCCGCCGACCCGGTCGCGATGGCCGAGGCCGCCCGCGCCGCCGGCGCCAGGCTGCTGCTCCTGGTGGGCGACGGCCGCGGCAGGCTCGACGCCTGGGACGCGGTGCAGACCCCCGCCCCGATGCCGGTGGCCTCGGTCACCATGGACGAGGGCGAGCGCCTGATCGGCCGCATCCTCAACAAGGGCAAGGCCCCGCTGCAGGTGACCTCGCACCCCGCCGCCGGCTACCTCTTCGACCTGGTGCACAGGTGGACCGGCGCGGTGCCCGCCGACCCGGTCTACCGGCCCGGCGAGCGCGACCTCGCGCGCGTCGAGATGTCGTTCGCCAACCACAAGCAGGCCACGGCGCGGGACTTCCGCACCGACGTGCTGCCCGACTGGCCCCGCGGATTCAGCGGCTACCTCACCGAAGGGCCGACGCGCGGCACCCGCACCGACTGGGTGTCCGCCGACGGCGGCGTGCGCTGGATGGAGTACGCGCTCGCCCAGGACGGCGGGGCGCAGGAGCAGTCCGACCTGGTGACCTACAAGGCGGGCGCGACCGGCGAGTCCCGCTGGTTCGGCCCGATCGTGCGCCCGCGGATGAACGACGCCAACGGCTGGTTCCCTCTGCGCGGCGGCGACGCCCTGGTCTTCTTCCTGCCCGCCTGGGGAAGCTCCGGCGGCGACCACCAGGGGGAGATGCTGTTCAACGAGCACGTCACCCAGACGGCGTCGCTGTACCAGGGGGACAACCTGGTGGACCGCGTCACCAACGACCGCACCGACCGCTCGGTCGTCCTGGCCCCGATCGTCAGCCCCGACCGGCTGCCCTACCGCCTGGTCAACGAGGCCGCCCGGGACGCGTCGCTGTACCCGTACTCGACGCGCACCCTCACCGAGTGGGGCTTCACCAGCGGATACGTCGAGACCGACCACACGCTGACGCTGCCGATCATCCAGGTGGACTACGACATCGACGTGGACGCTGACGGCCGGGCCCAGCGCAAGGCCGACCTGACGGTCACTCCCCGGCAGCTGCCCTACGCGGTGGACGCCGGGCCGATCAGCGCCGTCACCGTCGAGGTCTCCTACGACGACGGCGCCACCTGGCGGCGCGCCCCCCTCGCCCGCTCCGGCGACGCCTGGAGGACCAGGCTGGACGCGCCCCGCACGGCCCACGCGGTCACCTTGCGCACCCACGCCGAGGACACCAAGGGCAACACCGTCGGCCAGACCATCGTCCGGGCCTTCGGCCTGAGGTGACCCCGAGCCCGGGGCCCGGCCCATCCCGGGCCCCGGGGCGCCCGCGCGGACCCACGGCGCGCACCGGAGACCGCGCGGGCGCCGCCCGGAGTGAGCGGCGTGCCACGATGGGACCAGGACGTGAGGGGGCGCTGTGGGGGAGCCGGACGAGGGGGCGTACGCGTGGATGCTCCGGTTCCACCTGGGTGAGCGGACGGTGCGGGGCACCGGCGTGCTGACGGTGCGCCGGGGGCCGGGCCCACTTGCGCGGCTGGCCTGCGCCCTGCTCGGCCTCCCCCGCACGGGCACGGCCGTCCCGCTGCACGTCACCGTGACCCGCCTGACGGCCGCGCGGACGGCCCCCGCACAACCGCACCGGCCAGAACGGACGGCCCCCGGTCCTCTGGAGCGACCCGTCCCGGACGGGGAGGCGGGCAGGCGGGAAGTGCCCGTGGTGGAGCGCTGGGAGCGCGTCATCGGCGGGCGCAGGCTGCTCAGCCACCAGATCCGCCTCGGCGAGCGAGGGTGGGAGCGGCACGGGCCGCTGGAGGTCCGCACGCGCACCGTGGCCGGCGCCGCGGACGTCGAGGTGGTCCAGCTAGGCGCCGTCCTGCGCGCCGGCCGGCACGAGATCCCCGTCCCCGCGCGCCTGGCGCCCCGCGTCCACGCCCGCGCCTGGACCGGACCGGAGGATCCGGACGGCGGTCCGCCGAGCTTCCGCCTGGAGGTGGAGGTCGCGCTGCCCGTGATCGGCCGGCTGTTGTCGTACCAGGGGCACTGCCGGGAGGAAAGGGCCTAGGCTGTCCGGTCATGAGCGTCGATCTCCACGGGCGAACGCAGCGGCTCGAGATGTCCGACCAGAACCTCCGCGCCTTCGAGGCCGTCGTCCTCGCGGCGACGCCCGAGGGCATCGTGCTGGACAGGTCGGCCTTCTACCCCGGAGGCGGCGGCCAGCCGGCCGACCACGGGGTCCTGGTGTGGCAGGGCGTCGAGACCCGCATCGTGGGCGCCCGCAAGGGTGAGGACCTCTGCCTGATCCCCGCCGAGGGCGACCCGATCCCGCCCGCGGGCACCGAGGTGCGCGCCGCCGTCGCCGACGAGCGACGCTCGGCGCTGATGCGCACCCACTCCGGGCTGCACGTCCTGTGCGGCGTGGTCTTCCGCGACTATGGCTCGCTGGTGACCGGCGGCAACATGGAGCCGTTCAGCGCCCGCATGGACTTCAACCTGCCCGAGGTGCCGCCCGGGTTCAAACAGACCGTCGAGGACGCCTGCAACGCCGAGATCGCCGCCGGCCGCCGCATCGACGTCCGGGTGCTGCCCCGCGCCGAGGCGTTCGCGCTCCCCGACATCATCCGCACGGCCACCAACCTCGTGCCCGAGGACGCCGAGCAGGTCCGCATCGTCGACATCGTGGGCCTGGACACCCAGGCCGACGGCGGCACGCACGTGGCGACGACCGCCCAGATCGGCCGCATCGTGGTCACCAAGATCGAGAGCAAGGGCAAGGGCTTCCGCCGCCTCCGCATCGCCATCTCCGACTAGCGTGGACCTCTTCCCGCACTCGCTGCCGATCATGGAGACGATGGGCAGGAGCGATGACGGGCGCTCGTGGCTGGCGGTGCTTCCGTCGCTGGTGAACGGGTTGCGCGAAGAGTGGTCGCTCCGGCTCGGCGCGCCGTTCCACGGCGGGAGCTGCTCGTGGGCGGCTCCCGCCCGGCTGCCGGACGGCGGCCCCGCGGTCCTCAAGATCAGCTGGCCGCACCGGGAGGCCGCAGGCGAGGCGGAGGCCCTGCGATGGTGGGACGGGCACGGCGCCGTGCGGGTGCACCGCCACGACCACGTCAGGTACGCGCTGCTCCTGGAGCGGTGCGAGCCGGGCGACCCGCTCGGCGACGCCGGCCACCTCGCAGTCGAGGAGCGTCTGCTGCTGGGCGCCGAAGTGCTGAACGAGCTGTGGGCGGTGCCCCCGCCCGCCGAGACGGCGCTGGAGCGCCTCGGCGACGTCACCGCCGAATGGGCCGATCTGGTGGAGGAGCGCATGGAGCGGCTGCGCCCCGGGTTCGACCCCGGCCTGGTGGCGCACGGCGTCCGGCTGCTGCGCGAGCTGCCCGGCAGCGCCGCCCGCCGGGTCGTCCTGCACGGCGACTTCAACCCCGGCAACGTGCTGGCCGCCCGGCGCCGACCCTGGCTGGCCATCGACGCCAAGCCCATGATCGGCGACCCCGGCTACGACCCCTGGCCGCTGGTCGAGCAGATCGACGACCCCTTCGCGCACTCCGACGCGCCTCGGGTGACCGGCGAACGGTTCGCGCTGGTCGCCGGGGCCCTCGGCGAGGACACGCGGCGCCTGCAGGCGTGGGCGGTGGCCCGGCGCGTCGAGACGGCGCTGTGGGCGGTCGAGCACGGCGTCCCGGACGGCGCGAGCCGGGTCATGCGGACGGTCCGGATCCTGGCGGACCTGGCCGGCGTCTGACGGCCCACCGGCGCCCGGGCTCGTAAGCCGGTGCGCCGTCAGGGTCCGCGAGCGGCATCCGCGATCTTCTGTCGTACCGCGCAGGTTTACCGCGCTCTTCAACCCTGCGGTGGACGCCTCCCGGCGCTCGGATGCGCGATGGTGGCCGAGACCGCAGAACAGCGCCGACCGGCCCGTACGCGGGCCGTCGCCGGAACCGACCTTCTGGATCGCTCACGTCGCCCCCGGCCCTACCCGGGAGGAACCCAGGGGTGCCACGTCTCGATCTATGACGGCAGGAAGGAGAACGTGATGGGACAGACAGGCGGCACGGATACCGACAGCATGTGGGCGAAGAGGTTCGGATCCGCCCGGCGTCGAAAGGGCCGGCGCGGGGCGGCGGCCTTGGTGGCCGGCCTGGGTTTGCTGGCCGGAACGGCAATGGCAGCGCCGGCCCAGGCCTCGGCGACGTCCTGCCCCAGACCCGGCCACGGAATCAACGGCGACGGGTCCGGCTACATGAAGATCGCCGCCAATCTCAAGGTGTCGCCCTACGCCGCGTGCGGCAACGTCAGGCATCTCAGCCGGTACACGACGGTCTACTACTGGTGCTTCACCCCCAACTCGTACGGCAACCTATGGTGGTGGGTTCGCGTCGCGGGCACCTCGACCTACGGCTGGATGTCGGCCGACAACCTCCACAGCACCCTCAAGGACGACAACGGAGACGGGAAACGCACCTTCTCCAGGTGCTAGATCATGGTGGTCGGTACCGCTCGGCGCGAAGTGCCGCAGGCGGCGAACTCGGACTCGATCCAGTTCGGCCAAGGGGCCGTAAATCGGCCCGAGGGGAGCAAATGCCTTGGGCCATCCAGCCCATGGTCATCATCTTGAGACGGTCGTGCATCGGGATGCCGGGCGCCGATGTCTCCGGACGAGTTCGAGGAGGGCGGCGCCTGCGAGGTAGGTGGCGAGGACGCCCGCGGGCAGCCCCGCAGGTCCATGGGGGCCGGGGCCGGCCAGCGCGACGCCGAGCAGCCCGGCCACCACGGCGCCGGCCCCCGCGACGGTCAGCGTGGCGGGCAACACTCCCGGGATCGGCTCGACGGGGCGGGACCGCCGGTCCGCGCGGCGTTCGAAGCGTCCGAACACCACGACCAGGACGGCGAGGATCAGCGCCAGGCAGGCGACCCACGGGATCCGCAGGAGCAGCCAGAAGGCCGAGCCGGGCGCGGCGGAGGGCAGCACGCCCGTGCCGTACAGCAGCGCGACGCCGAACACGACGGCGGTCATGTGCCACAGGAACAGCGTCATGATCACCGAGTTGACGGCGACGACGACCGTCCATGGGCCCGGACGCCGCAGCCACCGGTTGCCGAGGCCGCGCAGCGACAACGCGACGCCGGTCTGCGCAACCGCGAGGGCGAGCAGTGCCAGCGTCGGCGGAGCGGTGTTCTGCGTGCGCTCCCCGGTGACCCCCACCATGCTGACCGGGTAGGGGCCGGCCACGGTGAGCAGTACCAGGACGGCCAGCCCTGCGGCGGCAAGCGGCAGCGTCACGCGCCACCGCGACGGCAGCCGCCCGTCCTGCACGGCGAAGCCGAGCTGGTGCACCGCCAGCCATGCCAGCAGGTAGTTCGCCGTCCCGACATACGGCACGCCGAAGCCCAGCCGCGCCACGTCGTCCGCGCCGACCATGGCGGCCAGGACGATGGGCACCGCCAGCCCCGCCCGCCGGTGCAACCCGTACATGAACGGGGTCAGGAACACCACGGCGATGTAGGCCACCAGGAACCACAGCGGGATCGACGCCAGCCACACCGCCGTGCCGACCGTCGCCGGCGGGGCGCCGAGGGACCGGGCCACGAAGGCCCCGGCCGCCAGCCCGCACAGCAGGACCGTCGTCGGTTGGACGAGCCGGGCGGCCCGGTCCAGCGTCCAGCCGGTGCCGTTCCCGCCGCGCGCGAGGTGGGAGGTCAGCGACGCCGCGTTCGCGAACCCGCCGACCAGGAAGAACAGCGGCATGACCTGGAAGATCCAGGTCAGCGGGTGCGTCCACGGCACCAGCTCCAGGATGCTGCGGCCCGTCGGCCCCGAGGGGCCCCAGGTCACGTACACGACCAGCCAGTGCCCGGTGACCACGGCCGCGATCGCGACGGCGCGGATCAGGTCGACATGCCGGTCACGCCCCGCCGGTGTGGAGGCGGCCATCCGCCGCCATCCCGTGACCACCCGGCGGACCCCGTCTCGCGGCCGCGTCGTCATGCCTCCGACGTTAGTTTCCCCGCCCGCCGCCGGCGGGACCGGGCTCCGGCCGTCCGTGGCGGCCGGGGTGCGCGCGGAGCCCGCTCCGGAGGGCGCGGGTCATCTCACAAGGCGGAGGCCGCTTCAGAGGTAGGTCAGTTCAAGGGAGTCGTGGTTGGAGCCCCAGGAGAGGTCCAGGGCCCAGCAGCCCGCCGACGGGACCTCCACGATGGACGGGTAGATCTCCCCGGGCCCGGAGTCGGCAGGCACGCTGACCCGGACGACCGGGGCCCGGGCGCCCTTCGGACGGGCGGTGATCTCCAGCGGGTGGCCGTCGCGGGGCTGCCGGACGTACCAGAGGATCTTGTTGGCCGGGTCGGTGGGCCGCCCGGCCCGCAGCGGATCGGCGAACAGGTAGCCGAGCGCGTCGCCCCGCACGCCCATCCTGACGGGCAGCCCGCCCGGGGCGTTGACGCTCGCCCACGACGGGACCGGCGCCCGCGTCCCGGCCGATGAGCCGGCGGCGCGGTCCTGGCAGGCCCCGTCCGCGGGCGCGGCCCGCCCGGCGCCGCCATCGGCGCAGGCCCCCGCCGTCAGGACCACCACCAGGGCCGCGATGAACATCGAAGGTGTCGTCATGCCCTCACTACCGCCCGGCGGCGGTGGAGGTTCCGAGGAGGAGATCGTCCTCCATGAACCTGCGAAACGGGCGGAACCAGATGGCGACGCCGGCGAGGTTCCCCGCAGCGTGCCGGCTCGGGCGCGGCACGCCGCCGGGGACCGGCCGGGTCAACCGCCGGAAGGTCGTCGGCCCGCTCCGGCCCTCCCGCGAATGGGAGCGGTGGGACCGGCGGTACGCCGGACGACGCCGGTGGCCGGTGATGCGCGGGCGGGCGGCGGGCGACATGGCGGAGCTTTTGTCGGTTCAAGGTCGCCGGCTTGGGTGGAGGGGAAGGCGCTCGGTGATAATGAGAGGGACGCTGATGCGCGGGGCCTGCCGAAACGATCGCGCGCAAGGCGCAGTTGACTGAGCGGGGGCACGCGCGTGCGGCCCTCTCATACAAGCCGTCGCCGCGGGGATTGCGCGAGGGACGGGGCGCCCGCTGACACACCCGGGGCCGCGACGGACGCGGCCGGCGGGCCGTCGAGGGACGAGGCCCGTGAAGGCGCGGGCCGGGAGCGGCGCCCGACCGTCGCGTCGCCGGTGTGAAGGGCCGGCGACCCCCGCCCGTGGCGAGCCGGTGACGATCGCCGGCTCACGATCAGGCCGGCCGAACCCGCGCCGCCCCGATCACCGGCCGGTGAGACCACCGGCCGGG
Source organism: Sphaerisporangium sp. NPDC005288 (assembly GCF_040607475.1). Classification (NCBI taxonomy): domain Bacteria; kingdom Bacillati; phylum Actinomycetota; class Actinomycetes; order Streptosporangiales; family Streptosporangiaceae; genus Sphaerisporangium; species Sphaerisporangium sp. NPDC005288. The sequence continues at coordinate 95,747 of NZ_JBEXGT010000019.1, forward strand.
CGCCCGCCGCGGCCACGGCCCCGACACCGTTCCGTTCTGCCGATCTCCCATGCCGCCGTCCAGGCAGCGAAGCCGTGGCCACTGCCCGGTGGCCCGTCCTTCGCAGGGTGGCCACTGCCCGGTGACCGCCCGTCACGAGAGCGCAAAAAGGGGAAACCCATGAACACTCGTCTACTCGTCCTTCCGCTCGCAACGGCACTGTCGTTCACGGCCGCCTCCGTAGCCGGAGCCGGCGCCACCACGAGCGGACGGGACGCGGGAGCCGGCACGCTGGCGCCGGGAGCGGTGCGGACGCCGGTGCCCTCGCCGGTCTCTCCCACCTCGACCTTCTCGACGCCACCGGGCTCGCCGTCGGGGTCTCCCGGGTCGCCGATCCCCTCGGAGTCGCCCTCCGGGTCGCCGAGCGAGGGGTCGCCCTCGCCGACCGCTCCGGCCGCCTCGCCCTCGGGGCCGGGCTGCGCGTCCCTGCCCACCTCGGGCCCAGGCAGCCCGGCGCAGCTGGCCGGCGAGCCGCTGGCGACCGCCGTGTCGCACATCCCGGACCTGTCCACGCTGGCCGACGCCGCGAAGAAGGCGGGCGCGGTGGACACGCTCAACTCGGCCAAGGACATCACGGTCTTCGCCCCGACCAACTCCGCGTTCAACAAGGTGCCGCAGGACCAGCTCAATCGGATCATCGGCAACCGGCAGCAGCTGACCCGGCTGCTCACCTTCCACGTCGTCCAGGGGCGCAAGACCCCGGCCGACCTGGAGAACGGCCCGCTCACGTCGCTGGAGGGCGGCAAGCTCACCGTCGGCAAGTCCGATGACACCTACAAGGTCAACAACGCCAAGGTGACCTGCGGGCCGATCCAGACCCGCAACGCCACGGTCTACATCATCGACTCGGTCCTCAAGCCCGGAGGATGAGCGCGACCGCTCCGGGACGGGCGCCGGCCGCGTGCGGCGGGGCCGGCGCCCGTCCACGCCCGCCGGGCCGGAGCCCCGTCCACGCTCGCAGAGCCGATCTCGCCGGATGGCGCCGGATCGGGCGCCCGCCTCGTGCGCACGCGAGCGCGGGGTGGCGCTCGGTCAGGCGTCGGGCCGGCAGTTGGGCAGGGTCCGGTCGGACGGCGCGCACAGGGTGATGCCGAACGGGATCCGGAAAGTGCCCTCGGCGCCCCCGCTGTCGTAGGTGATGACGAAGCCGGGGCTCCACGCGCTGGTCGCGGTGGGGCGGGAGATCTGCAGCACGACCTCGCTGAACTCCACCCTTGAGTAGTCCTCAGGCAGGCAGACCTGGGTGACCGTGCGGGAGGCGGTGGAGACGCCGCGTTGCCGAAGGCCGACGGGTTCGCCCCAGCCGACGCCGTCCTCGCCGAACCCGCGGTAGAACGGCCGGAGCGCGAATTCCTGGACGGCCAGGCCCCCGCGCGAATTCTCGAAGCGGACCCCGGTGACCTCGACCGCGCCGGCGCGGTCCAGGCAGACGGCGAAGCTCCCGAACAGGTAGGGCATGCCCTGGACGGTGCGCCGCAGCGTCAGGGACTGCCGGCCGCCGTCACCGGGCGGCGCGATCAGCCGGACCGCCTGCGGGTTCCGCGCGGCGCCCGGCCCCGCGCAGGCCGCCACGGACAGCAGCACCAGGCACCGCGCCACGGTGGAGGACCATCGGGGCGAGCCCCTGCCACGGGTCGCCGGCGGTGTTCTCGGAATGGTGTTCAGCCCTTGTGCGCCTCGACGATGGAGGAAAGCCGGACGCCTGCGCCCCTGTTCCCGCAGAGGCGGGTGAGTTTCGTCGGCCGGAACGACAGTTTCGAGCGGACATCGTATCCGCTCTGCGCCGAAGCGGTGAAACCCGCCACGCTGACGCCGCCGCCGATGACGACGTTTCTCGCCTGGTCCTTGTCCCAAACCGAAGAATGCCCATAAAGGGTTATGCACTGCGCTTTCAGCGACGGATGATAAGCGCGGGCGAAACGTTTGATCGGGTCTCCGAGGCTCAGCGGCACCAGGTTCCGCCGGCCGTCGCAGCCGTTGGCGAGGACGCCGTAGTTGACGGTGCCGATGGCCCACGCGTCGGCGACCCGCGAGGCGGTGTGGCTGTCGCCGGCCCGCACCGTCAGCGTGAGCGAGCCGTTGGAGGACCACCGGCCCCCGGCCCGCGCCGCGCCCGTGCTCAGCGTGTGGTCGGCGCCGTTCGCCTGGGTCACCGTCGCCAGCGCCCCCGACCAGGCGTAGACCCCCATGTAGGTCTCCTCGCGCCCGTCGTGGCGCTTCACCACGCGCGGGATGCACGGACCGGGCGACCTGCGCGCCGCGGCCAGCCGCCCGGCGGAGATCTGCGCGGCGGTGACCGCGCCGTCCTTCAGGGCGGCGGCGATGGCGGGGAAGGCGGGCGCGCGGGGCGTGACGAGCGCGCGGCCGATCTCCCGGGCCGCCGCCGCGCCGAACGGCCGCGACGGGGCCGGCGGCGGCGGGGACGGGGCGGAGAGCGGCCGTGAGGGGGTGGAGGCCGGCCGCGAGGGGGCGGGGGTCGGTCGTGACGGGGTGGAGGCCGGCCGCGAGGGGGCGGGGGTCGGTCCTGACGGTGTGGAGGTAGGTTCTGGCGGTGCGGAGGACGGCCGTGACGGGGGAGGGGACGGCGTGCCGGGAGGCGTCCGGCCGCCGGCCTCGCCCTCGGGGGTGACCTCCTCCCCGGCGGGCGCGGACACCCAGGCGGCCGGGTCGTCGTTGGCGTCGGCGGCCGTCGGATCGGCGCCCAGGTCGACGCGGAGCTGCCGGGGGACCGACACCCCGGCCGCCTCGCTGGAGGCGGTGGACCAGACGGGCACCACCGGGCGCCCCTCCGCCGTGGGGACGACCACCACCAGCCGTTCCGACCCGCCGGCGCCGGAGACGACGTAGACGGGGTCGCCGGGGTCGCCGGGATCGCAGCTCCGCCCCACGGCGGCGCCGCACCGCGCGGGCGTCCCGCCGATGGGGCGGGCGTGCGAGGAGCGGACCGCGGTGGTCATCCAGCGCACCTCGCGGGCGCCGTCCGAGATGGCCACCTCCAGGTTGAGCTGCCCCCGTTCGCCGGCGTACGGAGCGGGCAGCGCGGCGGGGTCGATGTTGACCGAGAAGCGCCCCAGGCGGTCGGTGCTCGCCGCCCCGGCGACCAGCGTGCCGACGGCGCGGCCCTCGGGCACGTCCAGCGCGTCGCCGGCCGGGTAGGCGACGGCCAGCACGTCGGCCCCGGGCAGGGCGGCGCCGTCGCGGGTGACCACGCCGCTCACCGCGGACAGGCCGGTCATCTCGGAGGTGGGGAAGACGACGTCGTCCGCCGCCGCCGGGCCGCCGCCCGCGGGAACGGCCGCCGCCGGGACGCCGGCTGCCAGCGCGGCGGCGGCGGCCACCGGCGCCCACCTGCGGGGGTAGGCCCTCACACCTGCTGTCCTCCTGTCCGGTGCCGCCTGGTTCTCTGTCCGGTGCCGCCTGGTTCTTCTGCTCGGCCGCCGCGCGTCGGTGCGCGTACGTGCGCGGTCCGTGCGCGTCGATCCACCGGTCCCGAGGATTGTCCTGTTCGCTCGGGCCGCCGCGTGGCGGCGGCGCGCGTCCGTCCGGGGCGGGGGGAGGGACGCCCGCCCGGTGGCGCGCCGTCAGCCGGAGGGAGGCGGCTTGGCCGGGAACCGCTCTCGCGCGGCCGGGCTGACCAGGGTGTTCTGGAAGGAGGTGATCTGCCATCGGCCGGCCTGCTTGACCGCGACGCTGGTGTTGATCGACAGGGTGTCGGGACGGCAGGCCTTCTCGGCGCCGTAGAGCACGCAGCCCTGGCGGATGATGACGGCCATGGCCGGTGACACGAACCGCACCCGCTCCTGGTTGACGAGCACGCGCGTGTGGCGCAGCGCCCCCTGGAAGTAGCGCTGGAGGGCCACCGCGATGCCCTGGCGGCCGTGCAGGTTCTCGCCGAGGATGTTGATCAGGTCGGCGTCGGGGGCGTAGGGCGCGGCGTACGCCCTGCCGTCGCCGCGCGCCCAGGCGTCCTCCTGGGCGCGCCGGATGCGCGCGAAGGCGGCGAGGTCCGCGGTGTGGAAGGGCACGGCCGCCGCCGGCGCCGGGGCCTGGACCGGGCCCGAGGCGGCCGCCACGGCGCCGGAGGGCGAGGCGGGGCCGGAGGATGAGGTGGTGGCGGGGGAGGCGGCGCCGGTCGAGGCGAAGCCGAGGGCGGCCGCAAGAGCCAGGCGGAGCGACGCCCGCCCATGTCGATGAAGGCCCATCGTGTGCTCCCGTCCGATGTGGATCTGCAGCAAACGTATCCGCGCGTCGTCCGATCAACGGTGAGGACCGCCACGTGTCCCGGTGAGCGCCGGTGCATGCGCGCATGCCGAAGGGTGCGGCGGTGGAAGGGATGGAGGTCTCACGCCGCCCGATCCGCCTGAGAGAAGGGGCGGAGGGCGTTTCCGGCGCGAGTGTGCGAGAGGTTCGGCCTGTTTTCCGAGGGCACGTCGTGCACAGAACGCGCCTTGTTCTACATGTCCGACATTACGGGAAATCTCGCTTGGAGTATTCCCCCGTAATGTCGGGATTAGTCCATTTCGAGCAGGACGGCTCAGGCGGCGGGAGAGGTGAGCAGGCGGTCCAGCACGCGCACGCCGAACTCCAGTCCGGCGACCGGCACCCGCTCGTCCACGCCGTGGAACATGCCGAAGTAGTCCAGCCCCGGGTCCAGCATCAGCGGCGCGAAGCCGTACCCGCGGATGCCGATCGTGGCGAAGGACTTGGCGTCGGTGCCCCCGGTCATGACGTACGGCACCGGCCGCCCCTTGGGGTCCTCGGCCAGCAGCGCCCCGCACAGTTCGTCGAACAGCCCCTCGGTGGGCGAGGCGACTCCGTCGCCGAAGCTGACGAACTCCCGGGTGACCTTGGGCCCGAGCAGCCGGTCGACGGTCTCCAGGAACTCCTCGCGGAACCCGGGCAGGAACCTGCCGTCCACGTGCGCCTCGGCCGTGCCGGGGATCACGTTGACCTTGTAGCCGGCCTCCAGCATGGTGGGGTTCGCCGAGTTGCGGATCACGCCCTTGAACAGGGTGCCGGCCCGGCCGAGCCGCTCGGCCTCCTCGTCCAGCCGGTCGAGGTCGATGCTCGTCCCGAGCGCCTTGCCCAGGTCGCTGATCAGCGTGGCGACGGCCGGGGTGAGGCGCACCGGCCACCGGTGGTCGGCCAGGCGGGCGAGCGCCCGGCACAGCTCGGCCACCGGGTTGTCCACCGGCGGCTTGGAGCCGTGTCCGGCCACGCCGTGCGCGGTGACCTTCATCCACGCCGTGCCGCGTTCGCCGACCGCGACCGGGTAGACCCGCCCTCCGTGGGGGCCGGTCACGCTGAAGCCGCCGGACTCGCTGATGGCCTCGGTGCAGCCCTCGAACAGGTCGCGGTGCCGGGTGACGGCGTACCCGGCGCCGTACTCGCCGGTGGCCTCCTCGTCGGCCAGGAACGCCAGCACGATGTCACGCTTCGGCCGCGCGCCGCGCCGGGCCCACTCGCGCACCAGCGCCAGCGTCATCGACAGCGAGCCCTTCATGTCGACCGCGCCGCGCCCGTTGACGCACCCGTCGGCGATCTCGCCGGAGAACGGGTGCGTGCGCCACTCGGCCGGGTCGGCAGGGACGACGTCCAGATGCCCGTGGATGAGCAGCGCGTCGGGGCTGTCGCCGGGGATGCGCGCCACCACGCTGGTGCGCCGGGGCGCGGACTCGAACACCGTCGGCTCCACGCCGGCCTCCGACAGCAGCCCGGCCACGTACTCGGCGGCCTGGCGCTCGCCCGAGCCGCCGGGCGTGCCGTCGTTGGTGGTGTCGATCCTGAGCAGATCGGAGCAGATGCCCGCGACGCCGGTCGCGCCGTCCGCGCCCGGGCCGGTCGGCCCCGCCCCGTTCGCCCGTGCCCTGTGCGCTCCGGTCGTCCTGGCCTCGCTCACGTTCTTCCTTTCAGTGCCAGCGGCGGCACCTCGTCGGTGGGGAAGCCGAAGATGAGCCCGTAGAACGCCAGCTCGGCCTCCAGCGCCGCGACGATCGTCTCCTCCCGCCGCCAGCCGTGCTGTTCCCCCGGGAAGGTGAGATACGCCCACTGCCCGCCGTGCTCGTCCAGCGCGGCGATGAAGCGCTCGGCCTGGCCGGGGTCGACGATGGCGTCCTCCAGGCCGTGCATGAGCAGGGCGGGCCCGGAGGCGCGGGCGGCGTGCAGGGTGGGGGAGCGGTCGAGGTAGCGCTGCCGGGTCTCGGGCAGCGGGCCGATGAGCCCGTCGAGGTAGCGCGACTCGAAGTCGTGGGTCTCCCGCGCCCAGCCCTCGGGATCGGTGATCGCGTAGTGGGCCACCGCGCCGCGGAAGACGTCGCTGTGCACCAGCGCGGCCACCGACGTCCACCCGCCCGCGCTGCCACCCCTGATCGCCACCCGCCCGGCATCGGCCAGCCCGGCGGCGATCAGGCCGCGGGCGACGCTCTCGCTGTCGCGCACGTCCACGATGCCCCAGTTGTGACGCAGCCGCTCGCGGTAGGCCCGGCCGTACCCGGTGGAGCCGCCGTAGTTGACCTCGGCGACGCCGATACCCCTGCTGGTGAAGTAGGCGATCTCCAGGTCGAACACCATCGGGCTGGACCCGGTGGGGCCGCCGTGGACGAACATCACGTACGGCGAGGCGACGCCCTCCACGGCGCCGGCCGGCGGGTACACATGGGCGTGCACGCCGTCGAACTCCATCGCGCGCGGCACCGGCAGCACCGCCGGGTCGGGCAGCTCCTTGGCACGCGACAGCACCTCGTGGGCCCCGGTGGACAGCTCGACGCGGACCACCTCGAACGGCCTGAGCGGGGACCCGCCGACCGCGACGACGGCGTCGCCGCCGGGGGAGGCAGACAGCGCCGGCGCCCAGTAGGTGTAGGCGCCGCCCACGTCGGCGATCTCGCCGGTGGCCGGGTCCAGCACGCCCAGCCGCTTGCCGTCGGCGGTGCCGTGCACGGTCACGACGCGGTCGCCGGCCAGGGTGAACCACTGGTAGCCGAGCTTCCAGGCCGCGTCGCCGAACTCCTCCGGCCGCGGGGTGAGGTTGCGCGGCGGGGTGCCGTCCAGCGTGACCAGGTGGAGGTTCCACCAGCCGGTCGGGTCGGTCACGGCGTACAGGGCGCCGTCGTCGCGCCACTCGGCCTGCGCCACCGCCTCCTCGGGCCCGCCGGCCACCACGCGGTGGGGCCCGGCGGTGCCGTCCTCCCGCAGCGGGGCCACGCACAGCGAGGTGCCGTCCCAGGGCATGGCGGGGTGGTCGTAGCCGATCCAGGCGATCTGGCCGCCGCCGGGGGAGACCCGCGGGTTGAAGATGAAGTGCTGCGCCTTGACCACCACGCGCGCGGGCCCGCCCTCCAGCGGGACGGCGACCAGGTCGCGCTCGTCCTCGGTCTCGCGCACGCACCACACCTCCTCGCCGTGCACGACAAGGTCGGCGTAGCGCGACGGGCCGGGAGGGGTGAGCGGCACGGGGCCGGCGCCGGGCCGCAGGAGGTACAGCCGCTGGTCCTGCCAGTTGGTGAAGACCAGGCCGCCGCCGGGCAGTGGACGCCAGGAGCGGCCGCCGTACTCGATCACCCGGTTGCGGGCGTTCCAGCCCGGCGGCAGGACGTCGTGGATCTCGCCGTCCGGGCCGCGCCGGACGACGCAGCGCCGCCCGCCCTCGGCCGGGCGCGGCTCGTCCCACCAGACCTCCTCACCGCCGGCGGTGGGCACGATCTCCACCCAGAACGGGCGGGCGTCCACGCGTGCGACGTCAACGGCAGTGATGGGAGACCGGATCACCAGTTGCCCTCCGAGGATGGGAGCGGGATGTCGTGCGGGTGGACGACATGGACGATTCCCCCGCTGCTCGTGGTCCGTAACCACACGTTCTCGAACGCGGCCCGCGGATAGGTTCTCTTGACCGTGTCGTCGGAGGCGCCGGCCGGGTCGTTGGCGATGACGTCACCATCGGCGGTGAACCCGGTGACGACCATCAGGTGGCCGCGCGTGGAGTAGCCCGACCCCGGCAGCTCGTGCTCCTTGAACGACTGGGAGGTGATCACCGGGATGCCGGCCGCGACGAGGCGTTCGACCTCGGTGAGCGAGCGCAGGCGGGTGACGAACCCCGCGAGCCCGTACCGCCCGGCGTAGGCGACGCCGAACGGCCAGTTGCCGGTGCCCTGGTAGCTGTGGTCGTACATGTCGCGCGCCGCGTGGTCCACGGCGGGACACGGGTCGCCGGGATCGACGAACAGCAGGTCGTCGGCGCTGGGCCCGCGTCCCCAGTATTGCAGCACCATCGTCGTCGAGGCCGGGCTGCACCACGCCTCGCCGCCGCCGCCCCACTCGGGGTAGTGGCCGGCGTGCAGGCGCTGCGAGCGCGGCGGCACGCTCAGCTCGACGCCGGCCGCGGGGCCGGGCACGCTGGGCGGGACGCCGGCGCGCGTGGGCAGCGCCGAGGCCATCACCCCGACCGAGCGCACCGCCGCCCCGGGGCCGTGCAGCGTGAGGCGCAGCCGGTAGCTCGAGACGGGCCGCCGGGCGACGAAGGTGTCCACGGCGACGTCGCCGTCCTCGTCGCCCTGGCCGGGCAGCGAGGTGCGGTGGATGTCGCCGCCGCCCTCGGCCCAGCGCCCCATGTCGTACCACTTGGTCAGGCCGCCGGTGACGGTGCGCGCCCGCAGCTCGACGCGCAGCCAGGAGCCCGGCGGCGCGGCGGCCGTCCACGAGGGCACCAGCTCGGTCGCCGGGAAGCCGATCTCGCGCTCCTCGGAGGTCCAGCGGCGGTAGGGCCACGCGGTGGCCGAACCGCCGAAGGGGTCGAGGTAGGACGTGACGCCGCTCTCCGAGGGGACCACGTCGGTCCATCGGTGGAAGGCCACGGGAAGCGTGTCGGCGGACGGCTTGACCACGCTGTCGATTGTGGTTTCGCCCGCAGTGCGGCGCATCGGATGGTTTACGTATCTGACACCTCGCCGCGAGCCCAGCCGCCCGGTGGTGGGCGCCGCTTGGCAACCTCCCTCCGTTCTCGGCCGTCCATTACGGTGTCGCGGCGCGACAGGGGAGGCAAAGGGGACGGTTTATCTGTTTATTTGACTCTTTGGCGCCGTCATTACTTTCAGTCGGTTTGATGTGATTCGGGGGCATGTGATAGGGAGTTCGATTTTGCATGCCATTTTGGTGGACCTGCTGATGGCGGGGGCGGACGATCAGGAGGTGTACGAGGCCGCCTCGCGCCTGCGGGCGCACCTGCTGGAGCTTCCCGTGGACGACGTGGCCTTTCCGGCCGGGCGGGCGCCCGCCGGGGCCAAGGGCGACGGGTCCCTCACGCGCCCAGATGCACCGGTCGCGCTCGCGCCGCATCGTCGTCGCGCTGGACTGCTGTTACTCCGGCGCGTTCCCCTTCGGCACGCGGCACCGCGGCGCGGCCCCGGTGGACGTGGTCGAGCGCCTGTCCGGGCGGGGGCGGGTCGTGCTCACGGCCACCTCCGAGCTGGAGTACGCCTTCGAGGTGGACGACGGCAACAGGCCGGCAGGCGTCACGCGCCTGGCCGGCGGCGCCTCGTCGGTCTTCTCCGAGGCGCTCATCCACGGGCTGCGCAGCGGCGAGGCCGACCGGGACGGCGACGGCTACGTGGACGTCGGGGAGCTGTACGACTACGTCTACGACCGGGTCCGCGCGGGCTTCCCGCAGCAGACGCCCAAGATGCGCGGCGACATCGAGGGCACCCTCCACGTCGCCCGCAGCCCGAGGCCTCACGCGCGAAGGGACGACGGCCCCTCGCGGGCGCCCTGGAGGCCAGGAGAGCCTGAGTCCGGGCGGAAACCGCCCGGGGAGGGCGGGACATCTGGCGAGTCCGGCCGGAACTCGGAGACGCGCACACCCGTGCACGGCGGCCGAGCCGGGGACACCGGCCGGCGCGTCACGGCCCGGCGCGGATTCGGCGTGGCGGCGCTCCTCGCCGGGACGAGACGGGGCCGCCCAGGGCGACGCGTGCCGGTGCTGCTGGCGTCCGGGGGTGCCCTCGCCGCGGTCGCGGTGGCCGCGTGGACGGTGCTGCCCGGAATGCTGTCCACCGTGCTCCCCGGGACTCCCGGCCCGAACGCCACGACCTCGGCCGGCCACCCCTCCTCCACCCCCTCCCCGGGCGGTTCGCCCTCCCACACCTCCGCCTCCGACCTGCCCAAGGGGACCCTCGCGCTGGCGGCCACCACGCAGGCGGGGCGTGACGTGGTGGCCGAGTGGACCGACCCGGCGCTCAGGGCCGCCACGTACTTCGCCTACGCGCCGAGCGTGCGCCCCTATAAGACGGGCCTGGAGGTGGCGCCGCCGCTACGCGACAAGGCGGGCGAGGTGCGGTTCCCGAAAACCCTCGGCAAGGTCTTCTTCCGGGTGGGGGGCGAGCGGCACTGGTGTTCCGCCACCTCGGTGCAATCCAAGTACCACAACGTGGTCGTCATGGCCGCCCACTGCGTCTACGACCCGGCGACCGGGCGCGCGCGCGAGGGCTGGGCATTCGTCCCGGGCTTCTACGAGGGCAGGAAGCCCTACGGCCTCTACGTCGGCAGGGCGGCCTCGGTGGACACGCGTTTCCTGCGTTCGAGGGACCAGGCGCACGACGTCGCCTTCGTGGTCGTGTACAACGGCACGAACGGCGAACGGCTCGGGGACACCGTGGGCGGGCAAGGGCTGGCCTGGAACCTCGACGGCGACGGTTCGGCGTACGCCTTCGGGTACCCGGCAGGGGCGCATCCCGACGGCGACCGCGGCTACACGGGCGTGACGCCCAAGTGGTGTGCCGGCACCATCCGGGCCGCCTCCTCCTCCGGCGGGACCCCGCGGGGAGATGTGCTGTCCTGTCCGTTCACTCCCGGCGCCGACGGCGGACCCCTGCTCATCCGGTACGACAAAGGGAAACATCTCGGGTACGTGGCGGGCGTCGTCGCCGGATACGCCGACGCCGACGGCGACCGGCGGTTCGACCGGATCTACTCGCCGGGGTTCGGTGACGACGTCCACGACGCCTACGAGCGGGCCGCCGCGCTGTGGTCGGGTGGCCTTTAGGGCGGCCGGGTGGCATCGGGGCCGGTCGGAGCGGGTAGGTCGGTTCCATGCGCGATCTTGCCGACGTGCGGATGTTCGTCTACCGGTGGTTCGCCGAGCGGGGGGAGCCGCCGCGCCCGCAGGACGTCGCGGGGGAGTTCGGGGTGGAGGTGCCCGTGGCGCTGGAGGCGCTCGGGGCGCTGCACGACGGCCACCTGATCGTCCTGGACGCCGACCGGCGCGGCATCCTCATGGCCCACCCGTGGTCGGCCGTGTCCCTCGGCTTCGTCGTCACCGACGACCGGGTGAAGTGGTGGGGCGGCTGCGCCTGGGACTCCTTCGCCATCCCCGCGCTGGTCGGCCGCGAGTGCCTGGTGGCGACGCACTGCCCCGGCTGCGGCAGAGCCCTGGCCGTGGACGTGTGCCCCGACGAGCACCCGGCCGTCGACCTCGTCGCCCACTTCCTGGTCCCCATCCCGCGCATGTGGGACGACGTGGTCTACACCTGCGCGCACCAGGCGCTGTTCTGCTCGGAGGAGCACGTCGGGCGGTGGCTGCGCCAGAACCGCCGCCCGCGCGGCGCGATCCTCGACATGCGCACGCTGTGGCTGCTGGCCACCCGCTGGTACGCCGGCCGGCTCACCAGGGAGTACCGCCGGCGCACGCCCGACGAGGCGCGAGCGCTGTTCCAGGAACTCGGCCTCGTCGGGCCCTTCTGGGCGGGCGCCTGAGGCGCCCGCCCAGAAGGGTCACAGGTACAGGCCGGTGGACTCCGCCGCCGGCGCGGCGGGCGCGCGGCCGGAGCGCAGGGCGTACAGCTCGGCCAGCGTCGCCCCCGAGCGCGGCACGCCGTCCGCGGCGCCGAGCCAGGCGGCGGCCTCCTCGGCCGACATGCGGCCGGCCTCCACCTGCGACAGGCGCCGCCCGGGGCGCACGACCGCCGGGTGCAGCCGGGCCAGGTCCTCGTTGGTGGTCACGGCCACCAGCACGTCCCTGCCCTGGCCGAGCAGGCCGTCGGTCAGGTTGAGCAGTCGCGACAGGCCCTGGCCGGTGGCCTCCTTGGCCTCCGCGCGGATCAGCTCGTCGCAGTCCTCCAGCACCAGCAGCCGCCAGCGGTGGTCGTCGTCGTCGGTGTCGTACCCGACGGCGACCTCCATCAGGTAGCCGGGCTCGGCGAACAGCCGCTCGGGGTCCAGCACGCAGTCCACCTGGCACCAGCCGGACCACTGCCTGGCCAGCGCGCGCAGGGCCGTCGTCTTGCCGGTGCCGGGCGGCCCGTGCAGGAGGATGAGCCGGCCGTTGATCTCCGTGGGGGTGACCGCCATCAGGCGCTCCAGCGACTCGCCCGCCCCGCGGGTGTAGTTCTCCTTGATCGACGGCCAGCGCGGCGCGCTGATCGGCCGCTGCGTGCGGCGCGGGCCGTGGGCGCCCGTCCACCAGAACCCCATCTCCACGTGGTCGGTGTCCTGCGGCAGCGGCTCGACGGCGTCCCTGGTGGACTCCTCCAGCACAGAGCGCGCCAGCTCGTCGCTGACGGCGGTGACGGTGAGCACGGCGGTGCGGTTGCGGAACCGCACGACGCGCAGCGTCCAGCCGTCGCCGCACGCCAGCCGCGAGTCGCGGCCGTCGTCCTCCTTGGCGGAGCGGGTGAGCCGGGCGCGTGCGGGCATGAGCGGGGCGTCGGGGCGCACCCTCTCCAGGTTGGCGGTGCGCGCCCACGGCTGGTTCCCCGTGGCGAACGGGGACAGCGCGAGCGCGTCGATGACATCGACCGGCGAGTCGCCGTCGTCGAGCCATACCTTCATCGGCAGGGCTTCGGCGGCGGGGAAACGGACCTCCTCCACAACGGACATATATTCATGATTCCGGCCGCCCATGGGGCGAGTCCACGGATTTTCCCGTACGCCTGTCCGAAACCGCCCACTCCCGATGCGTGATTGGTAAATCACCCCATGTGGTGTTGTGTCGGTAGCTAGGGTGTCCATGCGGATTCGATGCGCTGGGAACCCTTCGGAGACAGTTTGACGTGTCTTCCGGTGGACAGTGGCCCTGAGTCCGCATACACGTCGCACCACCAGGAGAGAACTCTGTGGCAATCGACCTCGTGTCGCGCGAAGCCTGGGGCGCCCGTGCCCCGCGCGGCTCCTATTCGACGGTGACCGAGAATCGTGGCGTCAAGGTGCACTACACCGGCGGCCGGGTCGACCCCGCGATCGTGAACGACCACGCCAAATGCGTCGCCATGGTGAAGTCCATCCAGAACTTCCACATGGACGGCAACGGCTGGCTCGACATCGGATACTCGATGGTGGCCTGCCCCCACCGCAAGGTCTTCGTCGGACGCGGCCCCCACCACCTGCCCGCCGCCAACGGCGCCGGCCTGAACAGCGACCACTACGCCGTCCTCGGCCTGGTGGGCGACAGCGGCCTGGTCCAGCCGCCGGACGCCATGCTCGAGGGCATCGTCGACGCCATCGAATACCTGCGCAAGCAGGGCAAGGCCGGCACCGAGATCAAGGGGCACCGCGACGGCTACTCCACCGACTGCCCCGGCGAGCCGCTGTACGCGTGGGTGCGCAAGGGCGCCCCGCGCCCCGGCGGCGCCGGCGGACCCGGCCCGCAGAACCCCCCGGAGCAGCACCCGCAGTGGCCCGGCAGGCTGCTGAAGTACCCGCCGGTCATGCACGGCGACGACGTGCGCACCTGGCAGGCCCAGATGGACAAGCGCGGCTTCACCATCGACGCCGACGGCGCCTACGGCCCGGCCTCCCGGGAGGTCTGCCTGGACTTCCAGAAGCAGCAGAAGCTCGACGCCGACGGCATCGTCGGCAGGCAGACCTGGAACGCCTCCTTCGAGGCCCCCATCACCTGAGCCCGCCCGGTGGCGCGGGTCCCGGCGGTGTCACGGCGGCCCGCCACCGCCGATTCCCGTCATGACGGGGGCCCATTACGATCCATGTCATGACGGTGGAGCATGAGGAGTTCCGCCCGGGGGCGGGCTTCGCGCCCGGCACCCGGGAGGAGTGGCGGCGCGCGGCCGTCGGAGTGCTGCGCAGGTCCGGCGCGGAGGTCGACTCCCCTGAGGAGGCGCTGGCGCACACGACCTACGACGGGGTGACGCTCAGACCGCTGTACGACGCCTCCGACCTGCCCGGCGATCCCGGCCTGCCGGGGTTCGCCCCCTACGTCCGGGGCGCCCGCCCTCTCGGCGGCGCGCTGTCCGGCTGGGACGTGCGCCAGCGCCACGCCCACCCCGACCCCGCGGTCACCCGCGAGGCCGTGCTCGCCGACCTGGAGAACGGCGTCACCTCGCTGTGGCTGGTCCTCGGCGAGGGCGGCCCGCCCCCCTCCGCGCTGCCCCGGATGCTGGACGGGGTCTACCTCGACCTCGCCCCCGTCGTCCTTTCCGCCGGCGCCGCCACCACGGAGGCCGCCGAGGTCTACCTGCGCCTGGCCGACCAGCGCGGCACCGCCCCGGCGGGCGGCAACCTCGGCGCCGACCCGATCGGCCTGCGGGCCCGCACGGGCACGCCGGCGCCGCTGCCCGAGGCCGTCGCCCTCGCCCGGCGGGCCAAGGACGTCCCCTCGCTGCGCGCGATCACCGTTGACGCCACGCCCTACCACGACGCGGGCGGCTCCGACGCCGAGGAGCTCGGCTGCTCCCTGGCCACCGGCGTCGCCTACCTGCGCGCCCTCACCGACGGCGGCCTGACGCTGGAGGAGGCGCTCGGGCAGCTCGAGTTCCGGTACGCCGCCACCGCCGACCAGTTCCTCACCATCGCCAAGTTCCGCGCCGCGCGCATGCTCTGGGCCCGCGTCGCCGAGGTGTGCGGCGCGCCCGCCCTGGGCGGGCAGCTCCAGCACGCGGTCACCTCCTCGGCGATGATGACCGCACGCGACCCGTGGGTGAACATGCTGCGCACGACCCTCGCCTGCTTCGCCGCCGGCGTCGGCGGCGCGGACGCCGTCACCGTCCAGCCCTTCGACGCCCGCCTCGGCCTGCCCGACGCCTTCGCCCGGCGCATCGCGCGCAACACCCAGTCGCTGCTGGTCGAGGAGGCCGGCGTCGCCCGCGTCGCCGACCCGGCCGGCGGCTCCTGGTACGCCGAGCGGCTCACCGCCGACCTGGCGGGCAAGGCGTGGGAGTGGTTCCAGGAGATCGAGCGCGCCGGAGGCGCCGAGGCGGCGCTCGGACGGCTGATCCCCGAGCGTCTGGCCGCCACCTGGGCCCGCCGCTCCCGTGATGTCGCCCGCCGCGTGCGGCCGATCACCGGCGTCAGCGAGTTCCCCCACCTGGACGAGCGGCGCCCGGTGCGCGAGCCCGCGCCCGAGCCGGCCGGCGGCGGCCTGCCCCGCGTCCACTACGCGCAGGAGTTCGAGGCGCTGCGCGACCGCGCCGACCGCGCCGGCGAGCGGCCGCTGGTGTTCCTCGCCACCATCGGCCCGGTGGCCGCGCACACCGCGCGGGCCTCCTTCGCCGCCAACCTGTTCCGCTCCGGCGGCATCGCCACCCTCACCGGCGGCGCGAGCACCGACCCGGCGGCGATCGCCGGGGAGTTCGCCCGCAGCGGCTCCGCCGTCGCCTGCCTGTGCTCCAGTGACCGGCTGTACGCCGAGCACGCCGAGGCGGTCGCCGCCGCACTGGCCGGGGCGGGGGCGAGGAAGGTGTGGCTGGCGGGGAAGGGCCACTATGAGGGAGTGGACGCCGTCCTGCACGCCGGCTGCGACGTGCTCGACGTGCTCCGCACCACCTTCGACGACCTGGGGGTCGCCCCGTGATTCCCGACTTCACGCAGACGCCGCTGACGCCGGCCGGAGCGCCCGGCGAGCGATCATCGGCGGACCCGCGCGGCGAGGTCGCGCGCTGGGCCGAGGCCGTGCGCGACCAGATCGGCAAAGACCCCGCGGACCTGGTGTGGGACACCCCCGAGGGCATCGGCGTCAAGCCGCTCTACACCGCCGACGATCTCGCCGGCCTGGACTTCCTGTCCACCTACCCCGGCATGGCGCCGTACCTGCGCGGCCCCTACCCGACCATGTACGTCAACCAGCCGTGGACGATCAGGCAGTACGCCGGGTTCTCCACGGCCGAGCAGTCCAACGCCTTCTACCGGCGCAACCTGGCCGCCGGGCAGAAGGGCCTGTCGGTCGCCTTCGACCTGGCCACCCACCGCGGCTACGACTCCGACCACCCGCGAGTGGCCGGCGACGTCGGCATGGCCGGCGTGGCCATCGACTCGATCTACGACATGCGGCAGCTGTTCGACGGCATCCCGCTCGACCGCATGAGCGTGTCCATGACCATGAACGGCGCGGTGCTGCCGGTGCTGGCGCTGTACATCGTCGCGGCCGAGGAGCAGGGCGTGGCCCCCGAGCAGCTCGCCGGGACCATCCAGAACGACATCCTCAAAGAGTTCATGGTCCGCAACACCTACATCTACCCGCCGGGTCCGTCGATGCGGATCATCTCCGACATCTTCGCCTACACCTCCCGGCGGATGCCGAAGTTCAACTCCATCTCGATCTCCGGCTACCACATCCAGGAGGCCGGGGCCACCTGCGACCTGGAGCTGGCCTACACCCTGGCCGACGGGGTGGAGTACCTCCGGGCCGGCGTCGGCGCCGGGCTGGACATCGACGCCTTCGCGCCGCGCCTGTCGTTCTTCTGGTGCATCGGCATGAACTTCTTCATGGAGGTCGCCAAGCTGCGCGCCGCCCGGCTGCTGTGGGCCACCTTGGTCAAGGACTTCGGCGCGCGCGACCCCAAGTCGCTGTCGCTGCGCACCCACTCGCAGACCTCCGGCTGGTCGCTGACCGCCCAGGACGTCTTCAACAACGTCGTGCGCACCTGCGTGGAGGCCATGGCCGCCACCCAGGGCCACACCCAGTCGCTGCACACCAACGCCCTGGACGAGGCGCTGGCGCTGCCCACCGACTTCTCCGCACGCATCGCGCGCAACACCCAGCTGCTCCTGCAGCAGGAGTCGGGCACCTGCCGGGTGATCGACCCGTGGGGCGGAAGCGCGTACGTCGAGCGGCTCACCCACGATCTCGCCCGCGCCGCCTGGGGCCACATCCAGGAGGTCGAGCGGGCCGGCGGCATGGCCAAGGCCATCGACGCCGGCCTGCCCAAGCTGCGCATCGAGGAGGCCGCCGCCCGCACCCAGGCGCGCATCGACGCGGGGCGCCAGCCGGTGATCGGCGTCAACAAGTACCGCACCGGCACCGACGAGGACATCGAGGTGCTGAAGGTCGACAACAGCGCCGTGCGCGCCCAGCAGGTCGACAAGCTGCGCCGCCTGCGCGAGGAGCGCGACGAGCGGGCCTGCCGCGACGCCCTGGACGCCCTCACCCGGGGCGCCGCGGCCGACGGCAACCTGCTCGCCCTGGCCGTCGAGGCCGCGCGCGCCAAGGCCACGGTGGGGGAGATCTCCGACGCCCTGGAGAAGGTCTTCGGGCGGCACGCCGGGCAGGTCCGTACCATCTCAGGGGTGTACCGCGAGGAGGCGGGCGACGCCGCCGGCATCGAGAAGGCCCGTGCGGCCTGCGCCGCGTTCGAGCGCGAGGAGGGCCGCCGGCCGCGCATCCTCGTCGCCAAGATCGGCCAGGACGGGCACGACCGCGGCCAGAAGGTCATCGCCACCGCCTTCGCCGACCTGGGCTTCGACGTCGACGTGGGCCCGCTGTTCCAGACCCCGGCCGAGGTGGCCCGCCAGGCCGTCGAGGCGGACGTGCACGTCGTCGGCGTCTCCTCGCTGGCGGCCGGCCACCTGGCGCTGGTGCCCGAGCTGCGCGAGCGCCTGGCCGACCTGGGCCGCGACGACATCATGATCGTCGTGGGCGGGGTGATCCCCCCGGACGACTTCCCGGCGTTGCGCGAGGCCGGGACGAGCGCGATCTTCCCGCCGGGCACGGTCATCGCCGACGCCGCCGTGGACCTGCTGCGCGAGCTGTCCGGCCGGCTCGGGCATGCCACCTGAGGGCGGCCGGGCGGTGCCGTCCCTGGAGGACTACGTCCAGGGCGTCCGCGCGGGCGCCGTCGGGTGGATCGCCCGCGCCATCACGCTGGTGGAGTCCACCCGGGCCGACCACCGGGCGCTGGCCCAGCGGCTGCTCGTCGAGCTGACGCCGCCGGCCGGCAAGGCCAGGCGCGTCGGGGTGACCGGCGTGCCCGGCGTGGGCAAGTCCACCTTCATCGACGCGCTCGGCGTCCACCTCACCGGCGAGGGGCACCGCGTCGCCGTGCTCGCCGTGGACCCCTCCTCCACCCGCACCGGCGGCAGCATCCTGGGCGACAAGACCCGCATGGCGCGGCTGTCGGCCGACCCGAACGCCTACATCCGGCCCTCGCCGACCTCCGGCACCCTCGGCGGGGTCACCAGAGCCACCCGGGAGGCCATGGTCGTCGTCGAGGCCGCCGGGTTCGACGTGGTGCTGGTCGAGACCGTCGGCGTCGGCCAGTCCGAGACGGCCGTCGCCGAGATGGTGGACACCTTCCTGCTGCTCACCCTCGCCCGCACCGGCGACCAGCTCCAGGGCATCAAGAAGGGGGTTCTGGAGCTGGCCGACGTCATCGCCGTCAACAAGGCCGACGGCCCGCACGAGATGGACGCCCGCAAGGCCGCCCGCGAGCTGTCCGGCGCCCTGCGGCTGCTGCGCGGCGGCGGCGGCACCTGGCAGACCCCGGTGCTCACCTGCAGCGCCCTGGAAGGCACGGGTCTGGGCGAGCTCTGGCGGCACATCGTCGCCCACCAGGACCGGCTGGAGGCATCCGGGGAGCTCGCCGCCAAGCGCCGCCGCCAGCAGGTCGGCTGGACCTGGACGCTCGTGCGCGACCGCCTGCTCTCCCGCCTCACCGAGGACCCCGCCGTGGCCGCCGTCACCGCGGAGGTCGAACGCGAGGTCCTGGAGGGCACCCTCACCCCCTCACTGGCCGCCGACCGCATCCTGTCGGCCTTCGACCACTCCGCCTGACCCGCCCTTGCCGCGGTCGTCCGCGAGGCGCCGGCGGGCAGCGGTCCCGGCGTCGCCGCCGGGCAAAGGTCCGCCGCGCCCCCGCCGTCGTTACTACCAACGGTACGGCGATCACTCTCGGTAGAAGATTTCTCTTCCCTGGGGAGCCATCCGGCGTGCCGATCGGGCCGGAGGTGTCACCATGGCGACACACCGAGTGAACGGGAGGTGCGCGGGCATTGAGCAGTGATCCGCGTGATCCGCGACCGGCCGGGCCACGGTCGCCCCGGGAAGGCCGCGCGCCGGCCGGTCCGCAGGAGCCGCCGCCGCTGTACAGCAGGGTGGTCACCTTGTGCCGCCTGCTCGGCGAGGAGCGGTTCTTCCGCGCGGCGTTCGGCGAGGCGGGCGTCCATCCCCGGGAGGCCGCCGTCGGCGAGCGCACCCGTGTGCTGGAGCTCGACGTCGAGGAGGTCCTGCGCGCCGCACTCGGCACGCGCACTCTGAGCGCCCCCGGCCCCCGAGACCCCGACCCCGAGCCGCGCAAACTCTCCGGCCGCTGACGCCCCGCCCCCGGCTCCGCCGACCACGATGCCCTCCCGGCCCTCGGGGCTGTCCACCGGATACATGTTGGTGGTCGCTGGTGAGCTGAGGACTCGCCCTCGCCGGGGTGTTGTCTTCCCCGGCCCTGGGCGGGTCTTTTCCGGCGCCGGGGCGGCCGGGCGGGGGGACGGCGGGTTCGGCGCCGCCGAGCGGCGGGCGACCGGTGGACGGGGGACTGAGCTGGGCATGTGTGGGCACTAACGAAGGCATGTGGAACGCCAGCTCCAGCGGTACGGGCATCAGGAAGCGGCTCGGCGCCCTCGACCGGCGTCTGTTCAGATCGGTCGCCGACGCGCACCTGCCCGGCTTCGATCACGTCCTGCCGCGCCTGTCGCGCGCCGCGGACAACTCCCTGCTGTGGGCCGCCGTCGCGGGCGGCCTGGCGCTGACCGGCCGCAGGCGCATGCGCCGCGCCGCGACGCGAGGGCTGCTGGCGATCAGCCTGGCCAGCCCCGTCGTCAACCTGCTCGGCAAGCAGGCGTTCGCCCGGGCCCGGCCCTCCATCGTGGACTTCCCGCTGGCCCGCCTCGGCAAGATCCCCTCCTCGCACTCCTTCCCCTCCGGCCACTCCGCCTCCGCGGCGGCCTTCGCCACCGCCGTGGCGCTGGAGGCGCCGGCCAGGGTGGCGGTGCCGGTCGCGGTCGCGGCGGGCGCCGTCTGCTTCTCCCGCGTCTACACCGGCGCCCACTACCCGGGGGACGTGCTCGCCGGGACGGCGCTCGGCGTGACCGCGGCGCTGGTCACCAAGCGCCTGTGGCCCGGCCAGACGGTCATCGGCGAGGCCCGCGGCGCCACCACCGCGCCGCTGCACGACCTCGACCCCGAGGGAGAGGGGGTCGTCGCCGTGGTGAACAACGGGGCCGGGCGCGACCCGTGCACCGCCGCCGCCGTACGCAAGGCCCTGCCACGGGCGGAGGTCGTCGAGACCGAGCCCGGCGAGGACCTGATGGAACGGCTGAAGGACGCCGCCAAGCGGGCCCGGGTGCTGGCCGTCGCCGGTGGGGACGGCACGATGAACTGCGGAGCCCAGGCCGCGATGGAGCACGGCGTCCCGCTGCTCCCGGTGCCGGCCGGCACGTTCGACCACTTCGCCCGCACCCTGGGCATCGAGACCATCGAGGAGGCCGCCGCGGCCTACCGGTCGGGCCAGGTGGTGGCGGTGGACGTCGGCGAGATCGCCGGACGGGTGTTCCTCAACACCGCGAGCATCGGCATCTACCCGTTCGTCGTCGACCGCAGGGAGGAATGGGAGAACAAGATCGGCAAGTGGCCGGCGCTGGTGCTGGCCATGGCCGACGTGCTCATGCACGAACGCCGGCCGCTGGAGCTGGTCGTGGACGGCGTCAGGCGCAGGGTGTGGCTGCTGTTCGCCGGCAACTGCGCCTACGAGTCGCGCGGGGTGGCGCCGACGCGAAGGAACCGGCTGGAGGACGGCGTGCTGGACATCCGCATGCTGACCGCCGCCGGGCGCCTGCCGCGCCTGCGGGCCATGCTGAGCACGATCGGCGGCGGGGCGGGCCTGTCGCGGCACTACACCCAGTGGCGGGCCGACACCCTGCGGGTCGCCGCCCCGGGGGACCCGCGCGGGGAGATCAGGCTGGCCCGCGACGGGGAGACCTTCACCGCGCCCGGGCCCGTGGTGCTTAGCAAACGGCCCCGCACCCTGCTCGTCTTCCGCCCCTCCACCTGATGACTCCGGCGGCCTGACCGCCCCTGCGTTGGACCGCGCGTCCGTTGGACCGCCCCTGCGTTCGACCGCCGGGTCCCGTTGACCGCGGGTCCCGTTGACCGCGGGTCCCGTTGACCGCGGGTCCCGTTGACCGCGGGTCCCGTATGGCCGAGGGCCGCCCGGCTGCGGGTCCCGTCCGGTCGTGCGTTCGTCCGATCGCTATACGCGCGAGCCGCCGTCACGGGCGTGACGGCGGCTCGCGGCGACGGCCGAGGCTGCGGCTCAGCTGGAGAACAGCATGCCGACCCAGCTGCGCTGGTGGTGGCCGTGGCGGCCGTGGTGCGGCGCGCCCCAGGCCGGACCGCCGTGCGGGGGCGGCGGGGCGGCGTACTGCTGCTGGGCCCACTGGCCCTCGACCCGCGACAGGGTCTCGAGCTCGCCGTAGTCGAGGAAGATGCCGCGGCAGTTCTCACACTGCTCGATGTGGACGCCGTTGCGGTCGTAGGTCCGCATGGTACCGCTGCACTTCGGGCAACGCATGGAGTCGGTCTCCTTCGGGGTGGTCTCGGGGCGACCCTACTGCGGGGCCGCGGCGCGCGCGATCCTCCCGCAGGAGGAGACGAGGGCCTGTTCCACTTCGTCCAGAGGACGGCCCTCCGCGCCCGCCGCCGCCACGGCTGTGGCCGCCAACTGGACGGTCAACGCGCGGGCCGGCATGTCGAGTTCCCGCCACGGATCACCGGCAGGCAGGGCCGGCCCGGCCGCGCCGAGGTAGGCCGACAGGAACCGCTCCCACAGGCCGGGGGACAGCAGGCCGCTCGCGTACCAGGCCGCGGGACGGGCCAGGTCCCACGCCGGGTCGCCGGTGCCCAGGTCGTCCACGTCGATCAGCAGCCACTCGCCCTGGTACCGGATGACCTGCCCGAGATGGAAGTCGCCGTGCGCGAGCCTCCCAGAGGCCGATCTCCGGCCGTCCAAGTCCGGCGCGCCCTCGTGGTCGAGTCGTACCGGGACCGGCCCCGTGCCGTCCAGGTCCGGCGCGCCCCTGTGGTCGAGTCCCACGGGGGCCGGCCCCCGGTCGTCCGGGTTCGGTGCGCGCTCGTGGTCGAGTCCCACCGGGGCCGGCCCCCGGTCGTCCGGGTTCGGTGCGCGCTCGTGGTCGAGTCCCACCGGGGCCGATCCCCGGTTGTCCGGGCTCGGCGTGATCTGGGGGAGCAGGCTGCGGTGTGCCGCGAGGACGGTCGCCACGGGGCCGGCGAGCGCGCCGTCCAGGCCGTCGAGCAGGGCGACGGCGCGCGCGAGCCGGGCGGGGCCGCCGGCCGGGGGGAGGGCCGGCGCGTCCGGCGGCGCGGCGTGCAGCCGGGCGAGCAGCACGGCGGCGCTCTCCCACGGCGCGCCCTCGGGGTCGGCCGGGTCGACCGGCTCGCCGGCCGGCCACAGCGTGACCAGGCGCCCGTCCAGGCGCTCGGGACGGGTCGACAGTGGCGGCAGCAGCACCCCGGGCAGCGTGGACGCCGCCCGCAGGCGCGCTGTCAGCGCCGGCTCGTCGGTGCCCGGCGGGTGGGCTTTGGCCACTACGCCGCCGGCCCGGACGACCGTCACGCGGGTGTCCTTCAGCACGGACGTCGCGGGCCCGCCGCCGTGCGCCCGGGCCAGGCGCGCCAGCCCCTCGATCAGGCCCTCTACCGCGGTTTCCCGCTCTCCGGCCGAACCGCGCGTTCCGATGTGCGGTCCGTTCGGGGTGGTCTCCTGTCGTTGAGCGAGGCCGGGTGCGGCGGCGTCCGGGGCGTCCGCGGTGGTGTCCCGCCCTCCGGCGAAGCCGCGCGCGGGGGCATCCCGGCCGCCGGGCGCCGTGTCCTCCCGTTGCGCGCCCGCCGGTGTCGCTCGCCCATCCTCGTCGCGCACGGTCACCGGACCAATGTAGAGGCGTGCTGCGTAGGGTGGGACCATGAGGATCGGTTTCGGAGTGCCCGTCTCGGGCTCGTGGGCGACGCCCGCCAACATGCTCCGCGTGGCGCGGCGCGCCGAGGAGCTCGGCTACGACTCGCTGTGGACCTTCCAGCGGCTGCTCTACCCGGTCGGTCACCCCATGGGGTCGGTGTACCGCAGCGTCCAGGATCCCCTGATCACCCTGGCTTACCTCGCCGGGGTCACCGAGCGCGCGCGCCTCGGGGTCGCCGTGCTCAACATGCCGTTCTTCTCGCCCGCCCTGCTGGCCAAGCAGCTCGCCACGCTGCAGCAGGTGTCGGGCGGGCGGCTGGAGGCCGGGCTCGGCCTGGGCTGGCTCCCCGAGGAGTTCGTCGCCTCGGGGGTGCCGATGCGGGCCCGGGGGCGGCGCGCCGTGGAGTACCTCCAGGTGCTGCGGCGCTTCTGGCAGGACGACATCGTCTCCCACAAGGGGGAGTTCTACGAGGTGGCGCCGTCCCATCAGGATCCGAAGCCCTCGCCGGTGCCGGTGCTGCTCGGCGGCACGGCCGAGGTGGCGCTGCGGCGGGCGGGCGAGCTGGCCGACGGGTGGATCAGCTCCAGCCGAGCCGATCTGGCCGCGATCGATGACCAGATCTACATTGTAAAGGACGCGGCCCGGGCCGCCGGGCGCGACCCCGAGGCGCTGCGGTTCGTCTGCCGCGGCGTCACCAGGGTCCGCCAGGCGGGGCAGGACGATCGCGCGCCCCTGACCGGGTCCCTGGAGGAGATCCGCGCGGACGTCGCCGCGCTGGCCGCCACCGGGGTCACCGAGCTCTTCCACGACCTCAACTTCGACCCGGAGATCGGCGACCCGGAGGCCGATCCGGCCGCCTCGATGCGCCGCGCCGAGGAGGCCCTGGAGGCCCTGGCCCCCGGCGCCTGAATCACGTCTCACGACACGCCCTCGTAGGGGTCCCGAAGCGTCCGCATGACTCCCGGGCCGGGGGCGACGCCACCTGTTCAGCGCCCGTCAGGTGAAGGAGGGGCCGGCACCTGTCATCCTGGGGGCGTACGCACAGAAGACGCCCGAACGCGGGGGAACGGTGAACGAGCGCAAGCCGATCGAATGCTGGCTGTCGGACATGGACGGCGTCCTCGTCCATGAGGGGAGCCCCGTGCCCGGGGCGGACGAGTTCATCCGCAAACTGCGCGACTCGGGCAAGCGGTTCCTCGTGCTGACCAACAACTCCATCTACACCCCGCGCGACCTGTCGGTGCGGCTGCGCGGCGCCGGGCTGGAGGTGCCGGCCGAGTCGATCTGGACTTCCGCGCTGGCCACGGCCCGCTTCCTTTCCGACCAGCGGCCCGGCGGGACGGCGTACGTGATCGGCGAGGCGGGCCTGACCACGGCCCTGCACGAGGTCGGGTACATCCTCACCGACACCGCGCCCGACTACGTGGTGCTCGGCGAGACCCGCACCTACAGCTTCACGGCGATCACCAAGGCCATCCGGCTCATCGACGCGGGCGCCCGCTTCATCGCCACCAACCCCGACGCGGTCGGCCCGTCCAACGAGGGCTCGCTGCCCGCCTGCGGGGCGGTGGCCGCGATGATCACCAAGGCGACGGGCGTCGAGCCGTACTTCGTGGGCAAGCCGAACCCGATGATGATGCGCAGCGCCATCAACGCCATCGACGGGCACAGCGAGAGCACCGCCATGATCGGCGACCGGATGGACACCGACATCGTGTCGGGCATGGAGGCCGGGCTGCACACCATCCTCGTCCTCACCGGCGTGACCGCCAAGGACCAGGTGGACCGCTACCCGTTCCGCCCCTCGCGCGTGGTGAACTCCGTCGCCGACCTGATCGAGCTGGTCGACTGACTCCGTTCCCGGTGCGCCGTCCCGATGGCGGCGCACCGGGTTCGCCGGAATGCCGGAATGACTGCCATGTCCTGTCAGGCTCAGGGGGCAGGATGACGGCATGACCGACGTCTATCTTGAGATCGGCCCCAAAAGGGTTTTCGCGTGTGCCTGCGACTGGCCGGGGTGGTGCCGCGTCGCCAAGGGCGAGGAGGCCGCCCTGGAGGCGCTGGCCGAGTACATACCGCGCTACCGGGTGATCGCCGATCGGGCCGGGCTGCCGTTCGAGCCTGACGCCTTCACCGTCGTCGAGCGGGCGCCCGGCGGCACCACGACCGACTTCGGCGCGCCCGAGGCCATCCCCGCGATCGACGCCCGGCCGGTCGACGCCGCGACGGCCGAGCGCGACGCGGCGCTGCTGCGGGCCGCCTGGTCGGTGTTCGACGAGGTCGCCGCGGCCTCGCCGGAGGAGCTGCGCAAGGGGCCGCGCGGCGGCGGGCGCGACCGCGACAAGATGGTCGCGCACGTCGTGGAGGCCGAACGGTCCTACGCGCGCAAGATCGGCGTGCGGCACAAGCCGTTTCCGATGGCCGACCTCGCCGCGCGCGACGCGCTGCGCGAGGACATCGCCGCGGTGCTGGCCGAGCCGTCCGGCGGCTGGTCCCGCGAGGCCGGCGGCTGGCCCGCCCGGTACGCGGCCCGGCGGATGGCCTGGCACGTCATCGACCACATCTGGGAGATGGAGGACCGCCGGCTCTGACGGAGCCACCGGCACCCCCGGCGCGTCCGGGGGGATCAGTGGTCGTCGGTGCGGCGCAGGCGCTTGATGTCGGAGCGGTGCTTCTTGGCCGTGATGCGCCGCTCGACGGCGCCGCGCGAGGGCTTGGTGGCCCGCCGCTTGGCGGGCGGGGGCGCGACGGCCTGCTCCAGCAGGTGGGTCAGGCGCACCCTCGCGGCCTCGCGGTTGCGCAGCTGCGAGCGGTACTCCGAGGCCGTGATGGTGATGACGCCGTCCACCAGGCGCGGGGCCAGCCGTTCCAGCGCGCGCGCCTTGAGCGGCGGCGCCAAGGCTTCGGTGGCTCCGAGGTCGAAGCTCAGCTCGACCCGGCTGTCGGTGGTGTTGACGCCCTGCCCGCCGGGCCCCGAGGAACGCGAGAAACGCCAGGAGAGCTCGGCCTCGGGGATGACGACCGAGCCGCGGACGTGAAGGGGACCGGGCATACTCCCAGCGTAGCCGCCGGCCCCTGCCGAGGATCAACTGGTTTGTGGCCTGCTTTCCGGTTGGTCAGTGTGTTGTGGCGTCGCGGGAGTCGCTTGCGAAGATCGCAGGGCTGGAGCACAGTGTCCCTGTACTGCGGGGGATCGCGGGGGCCGGCGCGATCGGGCCCCTTTCCAGGGACGACGCGGCCGGGCCGTGCGTCGTGACAGGGGAGGCCGTCCGGTGGCGGGCATCGTGGGGGTTCACGGCATCGGCAAGTACCGCTACTTCCTTGAGGCCGGTTCGGCGCAGGGGGCGGCCGAGACGATGCGGGCCAAGTGGAACCGTTACCTGCACCAGGGGCTGCACGGCGGCGTGCCGTACGCGGGCCAGTCCTACGTCGGCGAGGTGGCCTACTACGCCCATCTGCTGCGCGAGGAGGCGCCGCCCGCGACCAAGCGCGACCTGCGCAAGATGGACCCGGCCTCCCAGCTCGTGCTCGCCGGGTGGATGGAGCAGATGGGCGGGGTCGGCACGCGGGCGGGGGAGACGCTCACCGGAGTGATCCACCGCTTCGCCGAGTGGCTGCTGATGCGGCTCGGGCCCAAGGCCAAGGACTTCGCCGAGGACTTCTGCCCCGAGGTCGCCGCCTACCTCGCCGGGGCGGACGCCGCGGCCCGGGTGCGCTCGCGCGACGCCGTGGCCGACGCGGTCCGCCGCAACCGGCCCAAGGTGCTCATCGCCCACTCGCTGGGCAGCGTGGTCGCCTACGAGGCGCTGTGCGCCCACCCCGAGCTGTCGGTGGAGCTGTTCATCACGCTCGGCAGCCCGCTGGCCATGCGCAACGTGGTGTTCGAACGGCTGCAGCCGCTGCCGTCGGCCGGGCGGGGCCGGCGCCCGGCCGGGGTGACCCGGTGGGTCAACATCGCCGACAAGGACGACATCGCCGCCATCCCGGGCCGGCTGAAGAAGTTCTTCGACGGGGTCACCAGCGACGAGACCGTCAACATAAACTGGGCCGACTTCCACACCGTGCGCAACTATCTGGCCTGCGGCGCGGTCAACGAGCACGTGCGCCCTTACGTCGCGTCCTGATTTGGGTAGGATCGCGATCATGAAGTGGGTGCTCTTCGACTACGGGGAAGTGCTGTGCCACGCGCAGCCCGCGGCCGACCGCGAGCGGATGGTGCGGACGGCGGGCGTCGACGCCGACCTGTTCTGGCGCGGCTACTGGGAGCACCGGCTGGAGTTCGACCGGGGCACCCTGACGCCGGGCGCCTACTGGTCGGAGGTGCTGGACCGCCGCGCGCGCGACGCCGAGGTCGAGCGGCTGGTGGAGCTGGACGTCCAGAGCTGGACCCACGCCAACCAGGACGCCGTCGCGCTGCTGGAGGAGTTCCGCGCGTCCGGGCGGCCGGTGGCGCTGCTGTCCAACGCCCCCGCGTGCCTGGCCGAGGGCGTCGAGCGGCTGCCCTGGATCGCTTCCATGGACGCCCGCTTCTACAGCGGCCACATGGGTCTGGTGAAGCCGGACGCCGAGATCTACCTGAGGGTGGCCGTGGCGCTCGGGGTCCGTCCTGAAGACGTGGTCTTCGTGGACGACCGGCTGGTGAACGTCAACGGGGCCGAGTCCGCCGGCATGACGGCCATCCACTTCCACGACGCCGAGACGCTGCGCGCCGACCTCAAGGTGGCCCTCAGCGGGTCCTGACCCACATGTCCGTAACACGCCGCTGTTCCATGCCCTGACCTGCGCCGACGTATCGGAGGTTCCGTATACGGGAATAAGTGTGACAACCGAATAACGGAGGGTGAAGATGCATGTAGGCGGCATAATCAGCGCCATCGTCGTCGGCCTGGTGATAGGCGCGCTCGCGCGGCTTCTCATCCCCGGACGGCAGAACATCCCGATCTGGCTGACCATCGTCATCGGCATCATCGCGGCCCTCATCGGCACCGCGATCGCCGGCGGCCTGGGAGTCGCCAACACCCGAGGCATCGACTGGATCGAACTGATCCTGCAGATCATCCTCGCCGTCATCGGCGTCCTGATCGCCAGCGCCCTGTGGAGCAGACGCAAAGTGACCTGATCCGCCGGGCCTCCCCCCTCGCCCGATTCGGGGGCGAACCCGGAGACTTCGCCTGGAATGCCGGAACCGGTCGCCTGGTCGTCGGCGGGTGTTCAATCACGGTGGGTAATCCGCCCACCTGGCCCGAAGGTGTTCACGCGGGCGACATCCGGCACTCGCCTGCAGGTCAGCCGAGCCGTCTGCACTTGCGGCGTGGACCACAAGCCGTCACGCAGAGCGTTCCTGATCGCCGCCACCGCCGCGGGAGCCGGTGGCCTGCTGTCATCCGCGTCCGCCGTCGCCGCGAGCGCGGCGCCCGCCGGCCGCGCCGCACGGGACCCGTTCACCCTGGGCATCGCCTCCGGCGACCCGGCGGCCGACGGGTTCGTGCTGTGGACCCGCCTCGCCCCCGAGCCCCTCGCCCCCGACGGGCACGGCGGCATGCCGTCCCGCGACGTCGAGGTCGGCTGGCAGGTCGCCGCCGACGAGCGCTTCCGCCAGGTGGTGCGCACGGGGACGGCGACCGCCCGCCCCGGCTCGGCCCATTCGGTGCACGTCGAGTTGCAGGGACTGCAGCCGGGCCGCGAGTACTTTTACCGCTTCCGCTCCGGCGGTCACCTGTCGGAGGCCGGGCGCACCCTCACCGCGCCGGCCCCCGGCACCGCGGAGACGTCCTTCACCTTCGCGGCCGTCTCCTGCGCCCAGTACGAGCACGGCTACTACACCGCCTACCGGCGGATGGCCGAGCAGCACCCCGACCTGGTCGTCCACCTCGGCGACTACATCTACGAGTACTCCGGCGGCATCTACACCGCCGCGCAGGGCAACGTGCGCGAGCACGCCGGAGGCAAGCTGCAGACCCTGGCCGACTACCGGCTTCGGCACGCGCAGTACAAGACCGACCCGGACCTGCGGCTGGCCCACCTCAACAGCCCGTGGCTGGTGATCTTCGACGACCACGAGGTGGAGAACAACTGGGCCGGCGACAACCCCGGCACGCTCGTCCCGGACTTCGCCACCCGCAAGGCGGCCGGATTCCAGGCGTACTACGAGAACATGCCGCTGCGCAGGTCCGCGGTGGCGCGCGGGCCGCGCATCAAGATCAACCGTACGGTGGCGTGGGGTTCCCTGGCGACCTTCCACCTGCTCGACAGCCGCCAGTTCCGCGACGACCAGCCCTGCGACGACGGCATGCGCTCCGGTTGCGACGAGCGCCTCGGCCAGGAGCGGGTCATGCTCGGGGACGAGCAGATGAAGTGGCTGGCCGGCGGGCTGCGCTCGGCCCCGGCCGCCTGGAACCTCATCGCCCAGCAGGTCATCGTCGGCCAGCGCGACTACCACCTCGGCCCCGGCCGCGAGCTCAACGTGGACGCCTGGGACGGCTACCCCGCCGAGCGCGACCGCCTGCTGCGCACCCTGACGGGCGCCGCGACCGGCAACCCGGTCGTGCTCACCGGCGACGCCCACGTGGCCTCGGCCTCCGACCTGCTGGCCGACTTCGACGATCCCGACTCCGAGCGGGTCGGCGTCGAACTGGTCGCCACCTCCATCTCCAGCGACGGCGACGGCTACCACGACGCCGCCAGGGACGCCGCGCTGCTGGAGGAGAACCCGCACCTGAGGTTCGTCAACGAGCGCCGCGGCTACATCATGTGCCAGGCCACGCCGCAGGAGCTCAGGGCCGACTTCCGCACCCTCGACTACATCAGCCGCAAGGGCGCCCCGGCCCGCACCGCCGCCACCTTCACCATCCCCGCCGGCGAGCGCGCCCTCACCTGAGGCCGTTCGTGTCGCTCACGCCAGGTGGAGCAGCGCGGCGACCGCCGACACCACAGGCAGGGGGACCAGGACGCCCATGACGGCACCGAGGAGAAGTACTCCGCGCCGGTGCAGCATGGGGAGGTGGCCGAGGAACACACGCGATATCAGCAGCCCGATGATGCCACTGAGGACCGGCAACAGCGCTCCGGTGCACAACACGTCCCAGCCGAGCGCGGCGAGGAGCGAGGCGAGGAAGCCACCGAGCCAAGGGCGGTCCTGTGCTTCCGTCGAATGCAGGCGGGGGAAGCGGAATGCGTTCACCATGGCGTTTCCCCACGCCAGCGGCGAGCCTCGCCGGACTAGCGGGTGACCCTGCGGTGCGTGCGTCTCGACGGAGAGCATGCCGATCACGACCACGGCGGTCGGCGCCGCGATCGCGGCGCGGATGAGCGGCTCCCAATCGGTGTTCAGGGCACAGGCAGCGGTCAGGAGAGCCCCGAGGACCGTCCAGTGCCGGAGCCAGACGTCTCGCAGGCGGTACGGGGTGAACACGTCCGACCACATTACGTATGCCGCGTACGACCCCGCGGGCATCAGCCAGGTGATGCCCGTGGCAAGACAGGCCAGGGCGAGACAGGCGGCGGCCGCCACCCACGGCAGCCAAGAGAGAGCGGCCCGTGGTGCTCGGTCTTCCTCACCGGCGGGCGGCAACGGATGGTCGTCGAGCACGCTGGTCCACTCGGTGGGCAGGTCGCCCGGCGCATCCTCGGCGCTGGACGCCGGCCGGTATGGCGGCAAGCCGGGCAACTCCATGGCGACCACACCGGCTCCGGTCCCGATGAGCAGGGTCGTGTCGTGCTGCATGAGACCTGAGACCGGTGCTCCGAGCATGACGGTGAAGGGGCGGGGAGGGTCGGCTTCGGCGATGCCGAAGAGGCTCAGACGTCCCTCGCGGCCGCCCACGACCACGCCGGCGCCGGACTGGCCACGCACGAGCAGCATGTCCGTCACCCGCTCGTCGAAACGGCCGATCATCAACGGCGGTCGGCGGGTGCTCACCCAGCCGACCCATATCGCACCGGTCTGATCATCGGCGCTGATGGCCAGCACCTCGCCGTCCAACTCCGCCAGGCGCACGCTGTGGGGTGTGCCGCGGTCATGCGCGAGGACCACCCGGGGGGAGCTGTCATCTTGCCGCAGCACGCTGACCAACCGTCCGCTGGAGCCGGTCACCAGCAGGACGTTCCTCGAATGGAGGCGCAACATGAGGAAACGGCTGATCGGTTCGTCATGCGAGTACAGCACGGCCGGCGGCCTGGGAGGACCGTCGAGCCGGGTCAGGTACAGGTTGTGCTCCTCCACGGTGATCTCGAACTCCCGGCCTCCCTCCCACATGAAGCAGTTCACGCCTGCCAGGGTGAGACGCACATCGTGGTGCGCGCGCACGGTGTGCGGCAGCTTCCGCAGCGCCCGGCGGGTCAGTGGTCTGATGCTCGAGGCGAAGCGATCCCAGTGGTAGTCGATGCCCTCGATGAAGTCCTCGGGCTGGGGGGATCCCCGCAGCCGCCAAGCGGTCATCATGACTGCTCCCCGGGGATCGCTCTCGGGTTGGTAGCGCAGCAGCAGCACTGCGATACCGTCACCGGTCTGACCGAGCATCATGCTCCATACGTGCCGGTACATCGACATGCCCGGCGACCGAGACGTGCCGCCCAGGCGGTGCACCAGCACACTGGCGGCATGGGTCCGTGTGTGAGCGCTGGCCAGGACGACCTGACCGTCGGACACGACGTGGGCCAGGGCCGTCAGCTGCGCCTCGTGGCGCGCCGGTCGCAAGACATGGTCCGCTGGAGCCTCGATCGGCACGAGCCGGATGTCATTTCCTGACCAGCTGACGCAGATCGCCGACGCGTCGCCGTCCAGCTTCTGCACGGCGGCAAGCTCCCAGTCGCCATGACCGAGGGAATGGACGTCGGATACGTCCAGGTCGGTGTCCCGGTCCAGGTACACGGTGCGGAGGACACCCTCCCCGGACACGTACAGAAGTGCCGGCCGCTCCCCGATCACGGTCAAGGTGAGATCACTGACCCCATCGTCGGCGGTGAGCGACGGCCGCGCCCTTGGACCGCATCGGTCGTCGGCGAGCACGAAGATGTGACCCGCAAGGTCCGCCGCGACCGTGCGCACCTCCGGGTGGACGCTGATCGCCACGGCCACGATGCGCCGCCTCAGGCACGCATGGCGTTCATGGTCGGTGAGAGGTCTGCCCAATTGGGCGGCATAGGCGCGCACTTGATCGGTGTCATCGTCCTTGTCGTCGTCCAGCAGCAACCGGGGTGGGGGAGTGTGCGGCGGTCCCGGGCGGTCCTGCGTCGCCGGTATGTCCGAGCGGTACACCGTGCCGGTCTCGCAACCGCTCAGCACCATGATGTGTCCGTCCGCGATGGCATGGGCCATGGCCGTGACGCGACCGGGATGCCGTACGAGCAACCGGGGAGCCGGGAGATCCGAGTCGGCGTCGAGCCGCGTCACCCACACCTCCTGGCCCCAGGCGGCGACCAGGACCGCCCCGTCTTCAGTCGGCGCGACGAACGACAGGATTCGCATCTCCTGCCAGACGAAGTACGCGGAAGGGGGCAACTGAACCGCACGAGATGGCCCAGCGCCGCTGAGCGCCGTCACGCGGACACCTCCCGTGGGGTCAATGCTGACGACGTGCGTTTCGCCGGCCAGCTGGACGGCTCGCAGATATTCCACCCGCCGGCCATGGCGGTGCAGCGAACGCGGCCGCGGGCGCCCCTCCGCGCTGATCGCCAGCACCTGGCCCTTCTCGTCACCGGCCAGCAGTACCAATGAGCCCTCCACGTGCGCCATGGCGAGGGCGCTGATGGGCGCCGAGTCCGTGAGCACCCGCTGACTCATGTCGGGAGTGTGCCAGAACGTCCATCGCGTCCGCGGTCTCCGGCGTGGAGACGCCTCCGCGAAGCGGGCGGCGAGCCGGTGGTCACCGTTCTGGTGGGCCGTCAGCTCCATCTGGCTGAGCCGCTCCTCGGGGGCCATGGCGTGGAGTGCGCCCGATTGAGTCCGGAGGATGCCGAAAAGCCTGCGGGCATCTTCGTCCGGTATCGAACGCAGCGCGTCGGCCATGATGTAAGGGTCCACGTGACTCAGGACACCGGGGTGCAGCAGCTGTGAGTGACGGAGCACCAGGTCGGTGAGATAGCCGTCGAGGCGTCCGCCGAAGGAAGGGTGGTGGGCGACGCGAGCGCAGACGGTGAACAGGTGGCCGATCTGCCGCGGGGTCGCCGCAGTGAGCAGTTCGTCGCCGAGCAGGTCAGGGGTTATGAGCAGGTGGCCGCCTATGAACCTCTCCGCCAGTCGGTCAGGTTCCAGGCCGCCCCAGGCGCGGCCGTCGGAGGGGGGATACAGCGCCCTGACCCAGTTCCGTATGTCGCGCGGATCGCCGGACCGCCCTCTCAGCGCGGGTACATGCCGCAGAAGCAGGTCGGCGGTGGCCTCATCGTCGGCACCGAACAACAGCGCGATGGCCAGCACGTCCTCCAGATCGGTCCCGCTGAGTGGCGGACGCAGTTCCCGTGCGGACCGGGACCAGTAGTGGCGTTCATGGCGCAGCAGCCGATCCTCCTCCACGGTCTCGATGGCGGTGGTAGCGGGCTCGGCGGGCGGTTTGCACTTGTCGAGCAGGTCGGCCAGGGCGTTGACATGCAGCGTCAGCGCTGTGACAGGCCCAGAATGCTCCTGGTCGGCGGCGGAGAGCCGATCGGCGACAGGCCGCCAATCATAGGTCCGGTAGTCCGGCATGGTGGCCAGGGCACGGGCGTAGTCGGAGACGGCCTGCCGGTAGGCGTCGGCCCGGCCGGCCGGGCTCTCGTCCACCTCGGTCAGTTCCTCGGCGAGAGCGCCGAGCGTGAGGTGCTCGAATTCGCGGCCGAGGTTGTCCCACCACGGTCCGGCGCCGCGGGCGAGCAACAGCATGCGTACCGGTACGTCGCCACGGTGCTGCGCCAGGGCGCGTATGGCCGCTGTGAGTTGTTCGCTGCGGGTTTCGGCGTAGTCGATGATCAGCAGGAGCGGGACGGCGACGTCGCCCAGCACGTCGAAGCTCTCGGCGGGGACGTCGTGACGCAGCCACAGCGTGACCCAACGCCGGTCGGCCAGGCGCCGGCCGAGTTCATGCGCGACGCGCGTCTTGCCCTGGCCTCCACGACCGTGCAAGAGCCATGCGGCGGTCCCGGCCTGCCGGCTCCAGTCGAGTAATCGGCCCATGAGCCGCTCTCGGCCGCGAAAGTCCGCCACATGCGCACGGGCTCGCAACAACGCCGTCGGCGACTCGCCCACTGGCGGTTCCAGGTCGGCGAGGTGGTACATCTCAGCCGGTTCCAGGTCGAAGTCCGCTCGGCCGTGGTCGGCGAGCACCCGGCGGAAGTCCCGGTCCTGGTGCAGCACGTACATCGGTACGGCCTCCAGGTGCGCATGGCGGCCGCCCGCCAGGTCCGCGGTGATCACACCCGTCAGCAGGCGGCCGCAGAACATCGCCGCCCCGGACAGACCGGACCACGGCGACTCGGCGGCGTCCGTGGGTGCGGGCGGCACCGTGGCCAGGCTCATCACGTATCGATCGGCCACGTAACGGTCCCCCGGATTCAGCGTCCCGGCCGGCTGCGCGGTCTCCGCGGGACGGCCCGGCCGCTGCACCCAGGCGGGGAACCCCCACGCCGTACAGGCGATGCCGGGCCGGTCGGTGACCACCCGTCCCCACCGCGGCGGCGATCCGGCCGGGGAGGACCAGGCTGTGGCGTCCACCCGGATCAGTGCCGCGTCGTCACGCCCGCCCGCCGTGCCACGCCACACCACCACTCCTCGGCATTCGGGCTGCGCGGCGACGGCCGCCACGGTCACGTGCCCGTCGATCGGCGGAGTGACGTGCGCGGAGGTCAGCACCAGCCGCGGTGCCACGAGATAGCCCGAGCCACGGCGTCCCTGGTACCGCACCGCCACGATCCGGCCGGCCTGCATCCCGGCTCCTGATCGGCGTCAGCGGCCGAGGTGACCGGCGGCGCCGTCCGCGTCCGGCCACTCCCTGGTCGCGGCGGAGATCTGCAGGTCTCCACCGTCGGGGCGCTTCGGGGTGAGCGTGACCTTCACGCGGTGAGTCCTGGCTCGCGCCACCCCTATCTGTGTGTCGGCGGAGAGCACCCAAGCCTTGAAGCCCGCCTTGGCCTGGGCGTCAGCGCGCAACTCGAGCATGAACTCCATCTCGATCGGACCAACGACGAACGCGAGCTCCTCGCGGGTGCCTCGTGTGGCGGCATCCAGCAGTTCCTCACGAACCGCGGCCACCGCGTCGGCCAACTCGATGTCCATACGCCCTGCCCACCTTCCACCGCGACGGTGCTCCCCACACCGTCCATCTGCTTTCAGGGTTGCCGACACAGGTCCGCCCGGCAATGCGATGGGCGTACAAACCCTCCGACCATTTTCGACCGGGCGGTCAGGACGGGGTTCAGCATCCGGGTCGCACGTTTCGCGACGAGGTCCGGCCGCCTTCCGCAGCGCCTCACCTGGGGGTCACGGGCTCACGGCGAAGCCGAACAGGCCGGCTGGGTGGCCGGTGAGGGTGCGGGCGGCGCCGGTGCGCAGGCCGGTGTAGGAGCCCTTGCGGACCGAGGAGGGGACCAGGGTGACGCGCCCGCTTCCTGGAGAGCCGACGGCGAGGCCGGCGCCGGTGACGGCCACCGAGGAGCCGTACAGGTCGCCCGGGTGCCCCGCGCGGCCCGTCAGGACCACCGCGTGCTTGGCGGTGAGGCCGCCGGTGCGGGTGCCGGGCAGGACCAGGACGCGGTCGCCGCCGGGCAGGCCGATGGCCAGTTCGGCGTCGCCGTCCCCGTTGAGGTCGCCGGCGGCCAGGGCCGAGCCGAGCCGGTCGGTGTTGAGGCTCCTGCCCCGGATGC
The DNA here is from genome assembly GCF_040607475.1 of Sphaerisporangium sp. NPDC005288. Classification (NCBI taxonomy): domain Bacteria; kingdom Bacillati; phylum Actinomycetota; class Actinomycetes; order Streptosporangiales; family Streptosporangiaceae; genus Sphaerisporangium; species Sphaerisporangium sp. NPDC005288. The sequence continues at coordinate 131,792 of NZ_JBEXGT010000019.1, forward strand.
CCTTGGTCTTGCGCGACCAGAACTCGCCGCCGACCGCGCTGAGGCCCCGCCGCGTCCCGTACAGGACGTGCACGCCGCCGTTGCCGTACATCGGCCCGTCCTGGAAGGCGTCCAGGCCCTCGCCGGGCACGCCGATGGCCAGGTCGTCGCGGCCGTCGCGGTCGAAGTCGCCGGCGGCGAGCGCCGCGCCGAAGTCGTCCCACTTCTCGGCCTCGCCGGGCACTCCCGGGCTGTTCTGGGTGTACATGCCGGTCTGGCGGGCGCGCAGGTCGACGATGGTGACCGACCCGCCACCGGAGGTGGTGGTGCCGACGGTGTCGGCAGGGGCGCCGACCGCGAGCTCCGCCCTGCCGTCGCCGTCGAAGTCGCCGGCCGCGACGGCGGCGCCGAACTGGTCGCTCTCGAGGTGGTCCTGCGCGACCCACGACGTGGCCTGGGTGAGGAGCGTCCCCCTGCCCTTGGGGTCGCGTCCCTTGAGGCCGAACACCCCCACTCCGCCGCCCTCCGACAGGCCGGGGATGCCGACGACCAGCTCGTCGTCCCCGTCGCCGTCCAGGTCGCCGGCGGTCAGCGCGGCGCCGAACCGGTCGGTGTCGCGGTCGCGGCCGAGGCGGGTCACGTCCAGCGTCCCGGCCGGCTTCAGGCCGCCCGCGGAGCCGTAGAGCAACTGGACCACGCCGTTGCCGTCGGCGCCGTCGGGGACGGGGGTGCCGGCGAACTCCTCCGACGCGCCGATCGCCAGGTCGGCGCACCCGTCGCCGTCGAAGTCGCCGGAGGCCACCGCCGAACCGAAGGAGTCGCCGCGCTCGGGCTCGCCCGGGATGCCGTGCCTGCCCTGGGCGAGGACGGCGGTGCGGTCGGCGCCGCGGTACAGCGTCACCGTGCCCGCCCGGCGCCGCCCGTCCACGGTGTCGTACGGCGCCGCCACGACCAGGTCGGCGGCGGCGGCGCACGCGGCGCGGGAGGCGGCGGCCTCGGCGGCGGGCTGGTGCATGACGGGGACGACCACGAGGGTCGCGGCGGTGAGCAGGCGGAACGCGCGCGAGGCACTCATGCTCCGGATGGTCCCCGCCTGCCAGGACATCCGCCCTACCGCAGCGTGAAGTCCCCGCGTCGGTCGTCTGAACGGCGTGTCCACTGATCCGGAAGCCCATTGTCAGGACCGCGGGGAACCTCTACAACTTGATCGTCACGAAGTTCGTCGAGACGTCATCGGTATGTCATGACATGGACCCGAGATCAGCTCCGTGCCTGTCTACCTTCATGCCCGTTCGTACTTGGAGGTAGTAATGCGTAGTTTGGCGCGCGCCGTCGTCGTGGCGCTGGCCATCGGCCTTCCCGGGCTGGTCCAGGCGACCGCGTACGCGGGAGACCACGGAGCCGGGGGGACGCGGCCCGACTACCACACGACCGTGCCGGGGGAGTCGGTCGAGGCCGGCCGCACCGACCGCACCATCGCGCCCGGGGTCGTGCTGACGAGTTTCGACACCTTCGGCCGCGACGGCTGGACCCGGGCGCACGTCCTCAACGCCGACCTGTCGGGCCCCGGCGTGGACGTCGGGCTCGTGGGCGGCAGGCTCACCGAGACCCGGCCGCTGTCGGAGTCGGCCGACGCCCGCGGCGCCGTGGCCGCCGTCAACGGCGACTACTACGAGATCAACAACACCGACGCGGTCATCGGGCCAGAGGTCAGGGACGGCGAGCTGCGCAAGGCCACCGCCGACGCCCGCACGGTCGCCGCCGTCGGCGAGGACAAGGTGGCCCGGCTGGCGAGCGCGCTGCTGGAGGGCGACGTCACCGTCGCCGGCACCTCGCACCCCGTCGCGAACCTCAACTCGCCGTCCTTGCCGGCGAACGCCGTGTCGGTCTTCACCGACCAGTGGGGCCCGGCCGCGCGCACCCTGATCGGCCACTCGGGGGCCATCACCGAACTGGTCGTCGCCGCGGGCGCCGTCGCCGCGGTCGCCGACACGGTCACGGCCACCCCCGTCCCGGACGGCGGGCTGGTCGTCGTCGGCCAGGGCACCGCCGCGGTCGCGCTCGCCGCCGCCAAGCCCGGCGACCCGGTCACGCTGGACGTCGCCCTGCGCACCGACTCCCCGGCCAAGCTGCGCACGGCGCTCGGCAGCGGCGAGGTGCTCGCGCGTGACGGCCAGGCCATCGACTTCCCGCCCTCCACCGGCAACGACGCGCCCAAGCCCCGCACCGCCATCGGCTGGTCGCAGGGCGGCAGGCGGCTGCTGCTGGTGACGGTGGACGGCTCGGCCAACTTCTCGGCCGGCCTGAGCTTCGACGAGACCGCCAGGCTGCTGGTGCGGCTCGGCGCCCGCGAGGCGTTCATGCTCGACGGCGGCGGCTCCTCCGACCTGGTCGCCCGCACCCCCGGCGGCGGCCGCGTCAGCGTGGTCAACACCCCCTCCGACGGCGGCGAGCGCTCCATCCCGAGCGGCGTCGGCCTGTTCACCGCCAAGGGCTCCGGCAGGCTCACCGGCCTGTCGGTGCGCACCCCCGCGGACCGGGTGTTCCCCGGCCTCACCCTGAAGGTGTCGGCCGCCGGGTACGACGAGACCTACGCACCCGCCGGCCTCGGCCGCGAGCGGGTCGCCTGGGAGGCGGGCCGGCTCGGCGCGGTGCGCGGCGGCCTGCTGCGCGCCGCGCGGCCCGGGCAGGGCGAGGTGAGCGCCCACGCCGGCCGGGCCCGCGGCCGGGCGCGGGTGCGCGTGCTCGGCGAGCTGGCCACGGCCGGGTTCACCGTCCCGAGCCTGACCCTGGAGAGCGGCGACTCGGCCGTGGCCGGGGTGCGCGGGTACGACGCCGACGGCTTCGGCGCGCCGGTCGCCGTCCGCGACCTCACCCTCGACTACGACAAGGCCGTGGTGAAGGTCGAGCCCCGGGACGACGGCTCGTTCACCATCACAGGACTGGACGCGCCTGGGGGGACGGCCACCGTCGTCACCGCCACCGTCCAGGGCAAGTCGGCGCGGCTGCCCGTCGTGGTCGGGCTCAAGCGCGCGTCGCTCGCCGAGTTCGAGCCCGCAGAGAGCTGGGGGGTCTCCACCGCCAAGGCCACCGCCACCGTGGCGTCCGTGGACGCCGCCGACCGGCCGGGCGCGCCCGCGGGCAACCAGGCTCTCGCGCTGCGTTACGACTTCGCCGGCACCTCGGGCACCTCCGCCGCCTACGCCGTCGCCAAGCCCGCGGCCCTCACCCTGCCGCACGGCACCCGGCGCATCGGCGTGTGGGCCTACGGCGACGGAAAGCGGCACTGGCTGCGCGCCACGCTGCGCTCGCAGGGCACCACGAACGTGCCGTTCACCTTCGCCCAGGTCGTCGACTGGACCGGCTGGAAGTGGGTCGAGGGCACGCTGCCCGCGGGCTTCTCCGAGCCGCTCACCCTCACCAACGTGTACGTCGTGGAGACCTCCAACCTCGCCAAGGACGCGGGCGAGATCAGGTTCGACGGGCTCACCGCCCTGGTCGGCCAGGAGGTCACGCCCGAGACGGCCATCGGGTCCGACCCGTTCGTCCTTGAGCAGAAGGGCGTCGGCGCGGGCCGCTGGCGCTTCGCCGTCATGTCCGACCTGCACGTCAGCGCCGCCGCCGGGCCGTCCTCGTTCCCGGCGCGGCAGGCCGCGGCGGCGCTGAGGCAGGCGGTCGCCGCCGAGCCCGACTTCATCGTCGTCAACGGCGACTTCGTGGACAACAACGCGCCGGCCGACATCGCCTTCGCCGAGCAGGTGCTCAAGGACAACGTCCCCGCCGGCGTCCCGGTGTACTGGACGCCGGGAAACCACGAGTCGGGGGCCACCGCCACCGGCACCCTGGACGCCTTCCTGGCCACCGGCCGCCCCGCCCATCAGGTCTTCGACCACAAGGGCACCCGCTTCGTGCTGATGAACACCACGCTCGGCGGGCTGCGCGCCTCCGACTGGACGCAGGTCCCCGCGCTCCAGCAGGAGCTGGCCAGGGCCGCGAAGGACCGCTCGGTGAAGTCGCTCGCGGTCCTCTTCCACCACCCGTTGCACGACCCCTCCGGCGCCGGCGGCTCGCAGTTCGCCGACCAGCTCGAGGCCGGGCTGATCGAACGGTGGCTGGCCGGGTTCCGCGAGAGCGCGGGCAAGCCGGTGGCGCTGTTCACCGGGCACGCCCACACCGCGGCCGTCACCCGGGTGGACGGCGTGGCCGAGGTCACCACCCCGGCCGTCGGCAAGACCCCCTACAGCTCGCCCGACAAGGGCGGCTTCCTCGGCTGGATGCTGGTCGGCGTGGACGCCACGCCGGGCAGGGTCGAGGCGGGCCTGCCCAGCCCCGGCACCCGTGACTGGCTGACCGCGCGGGTCAACCCGCTGTTCGACGAGCTCACTCTGACCGCGCCCGGCACGCTCGCCGCCGGCGCGAGCGCCGAGGTGTCGGCCACCGGCGCCAACACCGGCTTCGGCCTGACCTTCCCGCTGCGCTACCCGGCCAGCGTCACCTGGAGCGGCGACCGGGCCCTCGCGGTGGCCGGCTCCGCCGAGGACGCGCGGGACGCGGCCCGCGACCACCGCGTGGTCGCGGTGCTCGACCTGTCCAGCGGCCGGCTCACCGCCGTCCGGGCCGGACGCGCCACGCTCACCGTCGCCTCCGCCGACCGGTCGGCCTCGGCCACCGTCACGGTGACGGGGGCGCCGAAGCCCCGCTGACCGCGACGGCGGGGGCGGGCAGGGCGAAGGCCACGGCCTTGCCCGCCCCGCCGCCGGCGGACATCGTCGTCGGGTAGGCGTAGCAGTGCCCGTTGGACAGCCGGTGGGCCAGCAGCAGCCCGCGGCCGCTCTCGGAGAACGGCGCGAGGTCCACGACCTCCGGCCCAGGGCCGGCGGCCCGTCCGGGGCCCTCGTCCTCCCCGTGGCCCGCGGCCCGTCCGGGGTCGTCGTCCTCCCCGAGGCCGAGGGCCCGTCCGGGGTCGTCGGCCTCTCCGGGGGCGTCGTCGTCCTGCTGCAACCCGGCCAGGACGGCGGCGACGTGGCCGAGGTCGCGCCCGCCGTCCACCACCTCGCACCACATCGGGATGCCGCTCAGGCAGTGGACGCGCACCTCGTACGGCCCGCGCGCGTGGGTCTCGGAGTTGGCGGCGAGCTCGGCCACGATGATCTCGGCGTCGCCGATGTCGTCGCCGTGCACTCCCGCCGCGGCCAGCACCTCGCGCACGGCCGCCCGGGCGCAGCGCGAGGCCGACCCCGCCCGCAGCGTCGTGACCACGACCTGGAAGGCGTCCTCGGCGGGCGAGGGGGCATAAGGCGCGCACGGGTGGTCACCCGGCCGCCGCTCCCGCGCCAGGACCCCGGTGCGGTGGTGAGCCTCCTGTGGGACGGGCTGCTCGGCGCGCATGAGCTGATCACTCCTTGGCATGTCGACCGTTGTGCCGGCGGAGGAAGCGCGCGGTGATCCCCCCGAGGTTGGCCTCCATGCTGCGGGAGCGGCGCGGGAGACGGGGAGCCGCCCCACCGATACCCATCCCGGGTCTGCCGCGATCGCCCGAGCCGATCAGCCCGGGCGATCGGTCCGACCGTTATCCCCACCGAAACCCATGGTCACCTGGTTACCTGAGAGGCCAGCGCAGCCCACCGTGGAAGGTTTGCATGAACGTCACTCAGCCGAGTGAGCAGGCGATCAGCTTCGCCGTCTGGGAACGTCCCCAAATGCGGCAGGCGCTGGCGGGGCGCGACATCGCCACCGTCTACCTGCTCCTGCAGCGCGTCGGCATCTCCCAGCGGCGCATCGCGGCGCTGACCGGGCAGTCCCAGTCCGAGATCTCCGAGATCCTCAACGGCCGCCAGGTCATGGCCTACGACGTGCTCGTCCGCATCGCCGACGGGCTCGGCGTGCCGCGCGGCTACATGGGCCTGGCCTACGACGACGGCACCCATCTCGTGGCCGTGCCGGCGCCCGGCGGGCACGACGACGACCTGGACGAGGACGAGCAGGTCCGCCGGCTGCTGGCCCACGCCGCGCAGGTGACCATCGGCGCCGCGGTGGCCTGCGCCGACGACTGGCGCCGGCCGCTGGCCCGCGTCGACACCCCCACCCCGGGGCGCATCGGCGACGCCGAGGTCGACCAGGTCGAGAGCGTCACCCGGTCGCTGCGCGCGCTGGACTACCGCTACGGCGGAGGCGTGTGCAGGGACGCGGTGGTCGCCCAGCTCACCTGGTCGCAGGCCCTGCTGCGCGCCTCCTGCTCCGAGCGGGTCGGGCGCCGTCTGCACCGCGCCCTGGCCGACCAGCACAACCTCGCGGGGTGGACCTCCTTCGACGTCGGCCTGCACGGCGCCGCCCGCCGCCACCTGGCCCGGGCCCTGGAACAGGCCAAGCACGCCGGCGACTCCTCCCTGGCCGCGAACATCCTGTACCGGATGGGGCGGGTCCACCTGCACCTGCGGCGGGTGGAGGACGCGCTGCGGTTCTTCCAGCTCGGCCAGATCTGCGCCCAGGACGCCAGCTGCGAGCTGACCGTCGCCCTGCTGTGCGCCAACGAGGCGTGGGCCTACGCGCTGCTCGGCGACGAGCGGCTGGCGACCAAGTCCATCAGCCGGGCCCGTGACGAGTTCAACCGCGCCAGCACCGACGAGGCGCCCGGCTGGGTGCGGTTCTTCACCGAGGCCGACCTGATGGCCGCGAGCGGCATGACCTACCTGGGCCTGGCCGAGGCCGACGCCCGCCACCTGCCCAGAGCCGCCGAGCTGCTGTCGGGCAGCGTGCGGCGGCGCGAGCCCGAGATGGCGCGCAGCAAGGTGTTCGAGCTCATCGGCCTGGCCACCGTGCGGCTGCTGCTCGGCGAAATGGACGACGGCCTGGCCGACGGGCGCGAGGCGGTCGAGTTGATCACCCAGATCAGGTCCGTGCGCACGATCGACCGTCTCGCGCCCCTGGAGGCCGCCGCGGCGGCCCGGCCGGACAGCTCGGACGCCCGCGACCTGCGCCGGCGCATCGCGGAGCTGCGCGCCGTATGAGCCTCACCACAGTCGACGCCTCCGGCGGGCTCACCAGGGACAACCTCCACTTCCTGCTCGGCGCCCTGCACGCCGAGACGGGCCTGGACCCCGCGGGGGCCCAGCTGATCAAGTTCACCAACAACGCCGTCTTCCGGCTGCGCACGGCTCCGGTCGTGGTGCGCGTGGCCGGGTCCACCGCCGCGCGCGACCGGGTCCCGCTGGTCGTGCGGGTGGCCCGCTGGCTGCGGGACCACGACTACCCGGCGGTGCGCCTGCTGTCCGGGCTCGAGCAGCCGCTGCGGCTGCACGGCCAGATGATCACGCTGTGGGAGGACGTCCCCGAGGTCGGCCCCCGCCCGGACGGCGCCGCCCTGGCCGTCCTGCTCAGGCGCCTGCACCGGCTCCCCGGCCCGCCCGCCGGCCTGCCGCCCTGGCGGCCGATGCGCGAGGTGCGCCAGCGGCTGGCCGAGCCCGAGGACCTCGGCGCCGCCGACCACGCGTTCCTGCTGCGCGAGTGCGACGAGGTGGAGGAGCAGCTCGCCGGGTTGCGCTTCGCGCTGCCGCCCGGCGTGATCCACGGCGACGCCTTCCTCGGCAACGTCATCGCCGGACCTCGCGGCCCGGTGCTGTGCGACTTCGACGGCACCGGCGTCGGCCCGCGCGAGTGGGACCTGGCGCCGGTGGCCGTCGGGCGGCTGCGGCTGGACTACGCCACCGACGACCACGCCCTGCTGGCCGAGCACTACGGCGTGGACGTCACCGCCTGGGAGGGCTTCCCGGTGCTGCGCCGGCTGCGCGAGCTGAAGCTGGTCACCAGCGTGCTGCCGATCCTGCGCAGCAACCCGGCGATCCGCATCCAGTGGGAGCACCGCATGCGCACCTTCCGCGCCCGCGACCTGACCACCCGGTGGCAGCCCTACCGCTGAGGCGGGACGATCCCCGCGCGGCGGCGCCGCCGCCGCGCGCGTGCCAGGATAGGACCGTGACAACGGCGGTGGACACGGGCATCGACCTGGCGGACCTGGCGTTCTGGCGCCGGCCGCCGCACGAGCGCGAGCGCGACTTCTCCCGGCTGCGGAGCCTTCCCCACCCGGTGTTCTTCCCCGAGCGCCGGGTGCCCCTGCTCCGCTCCGGCAAGGGGTTCCACGCCCTGGTGCGGCACGCCGAGGTGGTGGAGGCCAGCCGCAACGCCAAGGTGTTCTCCAGTGAGCCGGCCGTCACCAACCCCGAGCCGCCCGGCTGGGTCAAGCACGTCTTCGGCGACTCGATGGTCAACCTCGACGACCCCCGCCACGCCCGCCTGCGCCGCATCGTGTCCCGCGCGTTCTCGCCGAAGATGCTCAGCGGCCTGAACGACGGCATCGCCAGGGCCGCCGAGCGCATCGTCGACGACGTCGTCGAGCAGGGGCCGCGCGACTTCGTCTCGCAGGTCGCCGCCCGGCTGCCCATCCACGTCATCTGCGACATGATGGGCATCCCCGACGGCATCCGCGCCAAGGTGCACCAGCACGTGGACGTCTCCACCGCCTACACCGGCGTCCGCATGAGCCTGCCGCGCACGGTCGCCATGGCCGGGCGCAACATGGCGGCGCTGTTCGCCCTGCAGCGCATGGTGATCGACCTCGGCCGCGAGCGTGAGCGCGAGCCCGCGGGCGACCTGGTGTCGGCGCTGGTCACGGCCAACGTCGACGGCGAGCGCCTGACGCCGAGGGAGCTCGGCTCGTTCTTCACGCTGCTGCTGGTGGCCGGCAACGAGACCGCGCGCAACACCATGGCGCACGGCCTGAAGCTGCTCACCGACAACCCCGCCGAACGCGAGCGGCTGACCGGCGACTTCGAGGCCCACATCGGCGGCGCCATCGAGGAGACCGTCCGCTACGTCTCGCCCATCATGCAGTTCCGGCGCACCGTCACCGAGGAGTACGAGATGCGCGGGGTCAGGCTCGTCCCCGGCGACAAGGTGGTGCTGTTCTACGGCTCCGCCAACCGCGACGAGGAGGCCTTCGACGACCCCGGCCGCTACGACATCACGCGCAAGCCGAACCCGCACGTCGGCTTCGGCGGTCCCGGCCCGCACTTCTGCCTGGGCGCCAACCTGGCCCGCCAGGAGATCAAGATCATGTACCGGGAGCTGTTCACCCGCCTGCCCGGCATCCGCGCCACCGGCGAGCCCGGCCTGCTGCTGTCCAACTTCGACAACGGCGTCACCTCCCAGCCCTTCACCTTCTGACCTCCCGCGTGGCCGCGACGCGAACCCGCCCGGCCGCTGGGTGCGGCCAGGCGGGCGTGGGGGCGAGGTTCAGCTGTTGCCGACGCGGCAGCCGTCGCTGGTCTTGCCGTTGTTGCACTGGTTGAGCTGCAGGCCGTCCAGCACGTAGGCGAAGTTCTGCCCGGAGGGGCTGACCACCGACAGTTGCGCGGTGGCCGTCCCGCTCGGCGCGACCGCCGACACCGAGTACTCCTGCCAGCCGGTCGTCAGCGCGGTGACCGGGCCGTCGCTGTTGGAGATCAGCGTGCCCGAGGAGTTGTACCAGCCCAGCCGCAGCTTCACGTTGCCCGAGGTGCCGGTGGTCAGCTTGGCGAAGAACTTGTAGCGCTGCCCGGCGGTGACCGCCGGCTTACGGGTCACCGACACCGATCCCTCGGCGTAGGACTGGACGTTCATGGTCAGCGACCGCCGCCCGTCGTAGTACCGCGCGGAGACCTGGCTGTCGGACCCCGGCGGGGTGACCTGCATCCAGCCCCCGCCCGAGACGCTGAAGCCCGCGGGCGTCGCGTAGGGCGCCTGCGCCTCGACGGTGCGCTCCTGCGCGGTCAGCAGGTCGTTGCTGTACCCGACGTCGCAGCAGGTCGCCGTGGTGAAGTACGGCCAGCTCGCCGCGTTGGCCTTGCGGGTGTCGGGATAGTTGCCCTGGTAGAAGGTGGCCGAGGTCTCGCTGGGGTCGTAGTAGTTGTTGAAGTCGTGGTCCAGCGTCCAGTCGTAGTACGGGTTGGCCATCAGGTCGGGGTAGCTCAGGATCTCCGAGCCCTCGGTGACCTTGGGGTGGTCGACGTAGAAGCCGTCCGCGGCGAGGTGGACCAGCTCGTGCAGCACGGTGCCGCTGGCCCAGGCGTCGGCGGTCGCCGCGCACGCGGGCTCGCACCAGGCGTTGGCCGTGCCGTTGAAGTCCTCGAACACCACGTACTTGCGGTTGTCGACGTCGTAGCCGGAGTCCGCCAGATCGTGGGTGATGGTCTGGACCGGGGTCTCGCCGCCGATGACGCCGGACTCGATCTTCTCAGGCACGACCAGGGCGTGGGCGTACCCGGAGTAGGTGCTGGTGCTGTACCCGGTCCTGCAGCTCAGGTTGATGTGCTGGTCGTAGTTGGTGGACTCGTCCAGCGACCAGTCCATCCGGTCGACGATCTTGGCGATCTTCTCGACCTGCTGCTCGTACCTGTTCCCGATGCCGTCGTGCCAGGCGTAGATGACCTGGACCGCCGGGATGCTCCCGCTGGCGTTCTTCGGGTCCGCGAGCGTCGCGGCGCAGCCCCGCTGGGGGACGCTCGCGTCCGCCGGCTGCGCGTAGGGAGAGATGGGTTCGGGGTCGTAGGGGGCATCGAAAGCGCCTGCCGGACTCGCCGTCACCAGGACAGCGAGACCCCCCGCGGCGATCACCGAAACAAGGCGCCTCAACCGTAACGACAAAGCTGCTCCTCCTGTGGGTGACATTCCGGAGGGAGCCTAACTGTCAGTGGGGGCCCAAAAAAATACGTTGACATGAAATTTCACCAGAAATCCGGAATGGAGGTGAATTGTTCTGGGGAAACGTTGGCTTCCCTGCCTCTCTATGGATGATCATCCTGGTTGTCTCCAGAGTTGCCCTTGTCGTGATCAATGCGTTCCCTGTCCCGCCGACCGGGTTGTCCTGCTGCTTTGTCCCTATTCGCGAGCTTTATCGGCGTGATTCGTGCTGTTTTGTGAGCTTTATCGGCTGGGGGCCCAAAGGGCTCCCGGCCGTGGCCGATTTGTTCCATATGGCGAGACGATCCGCGCCGCCGGGTTCCTGAGGAGCAGGTGAATGCGTGAAACCCGATGAGCGGCGAACCCGCGCATTACCGCCGCCCGGCCGTGCACAGGCGCCCTTTCGGACATGGACGACGCCGGAGCGGGCTCGCGGGATGGAACGGTGGGGCGGCGAAGGAGCGTACGGGCGACGGCGGTTAGTGTCCGGTTGTGGATATCGAAGACTTCAGCCTGGACCCCGCCGTCGTGCACCTGAACCACGGATCGTTCGGGGCGGTGCCGCGCCGGGTGCAGGAGAGGCAGGACGAGCTGCGCCGGGAGGCCGAGCGGGCTCCCGACGCGTTCTTCGCCACGGTGACCGAGCGCGTCGCCAAGGCGCGCGAGGAGGTGGCGGCCTTCCTCGGCGCCGAGTCCGGCGGCGTCGCGTTCGTCTCCAACGTGACCGAGGGCGTCGCCGTCGCGCTGAACAGCCTGACGCTGCGGCCCGGCGACCAGATCGTGATCAGCGACCACACCTACGGCGCCGTCGAGATCGCCGTTCGGCGCACGGCCGAGCGGACCGGCGCCGAGGTGGTCGTGGTGGACCTTCCCGGGCGCGACGACGGCGAATGGTCGGGGGAGGACGCCGCGCGGGCCTACCTCGGCGCGGTGACGCCGCGCACCAAGGCGGCCGTCTTCGACCACATCACCTCCCACACCGCCCGCCTGCTGCCGGTGGGCGAGCTGGTGGCGGGGTTCCGCGCCCTGGGCGTGACGACGATCGTGGACGCCGCGCACGCCCCCGGCATGCTGGAGGTGGACCTCGGCGAGCTGGACGCCGACTTCTGGACCGGCAACCTGCACAAATGGGCGTTCGGGCCCCGGCCCGCGGGCGTGCTGGCCGTCGCCCCCGCCTGGCGCGAGCGGGTCGAGCCGCTGATCCCCTCCTTCTACCAGCCGGACGGCTTCCCCCGCAGTCTGGAATTCCAGGGCACCCGCGACTACACGGCCTGGCTGGCCGCGCCCGAGGGCCTTCGGGTGCTGGAGGAGCTCGGGCCGAGCGCCGTCCGGGCCGGCAACGCCGAGCTGGCGGCGACCGGCCGCCGTATCGTCGCCGACACCGCCGGCCTGCGGCCCTGGCGCGCGGACCCGGAGCTGGCCATGTGCGTCCTGCGGCTGCCGGACGGGGTCGCCGAGACCCAGCCGCGCGCCGAGGCGCTGTCGGCCGAGATCCTGCGCAGGCACGGCGTGCGAGCCGGGATCAAGGGATGGCCCGGCGCCGGCCTGCTGCGCCTGTCCGCCCAGGTCTACAACCGCGAACAGGACTACGAACGCCTCGCCGCAGCCCTGCGCGACCTGTTCGCCTGAGGCCGGTGCGGGGAGCCCGCGCGTTAGGATCTGCGGCATGGAAGCGGTGGCGCTGGCGTTGACGGCGGTCGGCACCGTGGCGGGCGTCGTGGCCGCCTACTACGCCTGGGTGGCGGTGCGGCCCGGCCGTCGCGCGGCCCCGCGCCCGGCCGCCTCCGCACCCGCGCCCGAGGCCCTGCCGTCCGAGGAGACGGCGGGAACGTCACCGTCCGAGCAGACGGCGCCGGCGGCGGGAACGGCACCGTCCGAGCAGACGGAGCCGGCGGCGGGAACGGGACCGTCTGAGGAGAGCGGACCTTCGGCGGCGGGAACGGGACAGCTCCGGCGGACGCGGTCGTCCCCGCGACGGTCCGGGCGGGTCGCCTACGACGCCTTCGTCGCCTACTCCCATGAGGACGGCGAGTGGGTGGAGGCGTTCACCCGGCGCCTGGAGGCCAGGGGGCTGCGCATCGCGCGCGACCAGGTCGTCCTCGTGCCCGGCGACGTGCTCGTGCACGCGGTGGAGCAGGCCATCCGCGACTCGGCCGCCGGCATCCTGGTCTGCAGCCCGGCGTCGATGGCCAGCGGGTGGGCGCGGCAGGAGTACGCGGCGCTGGTACAGCGGGCCATCGAGAACGGGTCGCGCTTCATCCCCGTCGTGATCAAGGACGTCGAGCTGCCGGCGTTCGCGAAGACGCGCTACTACGCCGACTTCAGGGACGCCGCGCCGCCGGAGTACGACCGGCGGATCGACGACATCGCGAGCGCTCTGCGCGTCTCCCGGCCCGAAGCCCGGCCCGCGACCTGAGCCGGGACACCGCGCGGCGTCCGGAGCGGATGTCCCGCGGGGAAGGCCGCCGGTCCCGCGCCGTGGGTCACGGGCGCTCCATCCTGGTGGCGATCGCGGCGTGCACGGAGGCCTCGAAGTCGCCCTCCAGATCGTTCAGGATGGCGAGCATCCGCGCGCAGACCTCCACGACCTCGCGGATCCGCCGGCTCGACTCCCCCCGGTCGCCGGGATCCCTGGAGCCCCGCACCACGGCCTTCTTGGCCGGCTCTATGCAGTCTCGCAGCGCCCGCAGCCGCTGGTCGCCGTCCGCCACCGGGGCCAGCAGCTCCTCCAGCCGGTCCATGGCCGAGAAGAACGGCGGGTCGTCGTCGCTGGCGGCGTACTTGACCGACCAGTGCCAGCTGTCGAACCACTGGAAGTAACCGGTGGCGGTGTCGGTGCGGGTGTGCAGCACCGACACGGCGTGCTTGACGAACTTCAGCGTGTCGAGGTTGTCCAGGTACCAGAGGATCTGCCGCTGTCCGATCAGCACCGGAGCGCCGCCCAGGGATTGGAGCAGCTCCAGCACCGTCTTGCGGTAGGACGTGGCGTCCCGCCAGTCCCGGAAGTCGGCGTACTTGATGTGGCTGACGCTCGGCGGAAGCGTGACGTCGTCGAGCAGGAGCGGCAGGATGCCGAACCCCTTGCCCTCCATCGCGCGGATCTTGGCGACGCCGAGCTCCTCGCGCACCCAGGGCGAGCGCACCGAGGCGCGGGAGACGACGTAGATCAGGCTGGTGGCGGCGGCGATCTCCCCGAAGATCCGCTCCGGGATCGAGTCGCCCACCTTCAGATCGCGCTCGGCCAGGAAGGTGGCGACACCGGCGGCGGCCAGCGAGCCGTCCAGGAACCGGGCGAACTCGCGGTCCGCGCTCGAATAGGAGATGAACACCCTGGCCTGTGAAGCCCCGTCGTCGCCCATCGGTGCCCTCCCCACGCGATCCTCTCGGACCCGGCAGGGCACCCGGACGGGGCGCCGGGCGTCGCACCGCGAGCGTGTGCGCGCGGGCCGGCGGCCGGGTGGAACGCAGCGAGCATACTGCGCGCCGCCCGGCCGCCGGGCCCTGCGGAGCGTCAGCGCGGGGGAGTGGTCACCTGGACGGACTGCGACTTCGGTCCGAGGTTGCCGGCCAGGTCGCGGGCGCGCACCCAGAACGTGTAGCGCCGGCCGGGCGCCAGGTCGGTCACGACGGCCCGGGTGGCGGTGAGGTCCTGCGTTCTGACCGGCTCGCCGGGCGCCTGCCGGGAGAGCTGGTAGCCCTTGACCGCGACGTTGTCCCTGGCCGGGGACCAGGTGAGCGTGACCGCGTGCGCCGTGGGACGGCCCGCCTTCAGCCCGGCCGGAGCGGTGGGCGGCACCGAGTCCGGCACAACCAGCGTGGTGATGGAGTTGGCCGGGAAGGTGGTGGAGGCCGTGGCCGAGGTGGCCGTCGTGGTGAGCGGCAGGTCCGCGGCGCGGGCGATCGCGGTGAGGTCGGCGCCGCTGTACCGGTAGACCTGCGCCGAGGTGCCCGGGGCGCCGCCCTTGACGGTGAGCGGGCTGGTGAGGTCCGCGCCGGTCTTGTTCACGACCACCAGCGTCAGCGCGCCGTCCGCGCCGCGCCTGGCCCCGTAGACGGCGAGCCGGCCCTGGTCCTCGCTGGTGGACAGCACCGAGGTGTCGCCGAAGCGGCCCCCCTGGCCGTCGTAGTTGAGGAACATGCGGAAGGCGTAGGCGCCGGGTTCGGCCGAGGTGGGCGGCGACCACAGGGTCGCCAGGTCCGCGCCCTCCCGGCCGAAGATGCCCAGCACGTCGGCCTGCGCGAGCGCGCCGTTCAGCGAGCCGAGGGCGCCGAAGTTGTACTCGGTGACGGCCACCTTGGTGCCCGGGTAGTTGCGGGCGACCATGTCCTTCATCCGCGGGATGAGGTAGACCGGCTGGCCGATCCAGCTCTCGTCGGTGTAGGCGCGGTCCCACAGCGTGCGGGTCTGGCGCAGCCGCAGCGCCTGCTTGGCCGCGTCGCCCGCGTCGCTCGGGTCGCCGCCGAAGACCCCGGCCTGCGGGTACCAGTGGTTGTCGTAGTAGTCCAGGATGCGCACGCCGTGCGCCTGCTCGTAGGCGCGCATCTGCTGCAGGTACCACTCCCCGAACGGCACGCCGCCGTGCGCGGCCTGGTCCGGCGGGTTGCTCCAGCAGCCCTCGATGGAGCATCGCTGCTGGTCGGAGCCGGACAGGGTGATCGACGACCATCCCCAGCCGACCGGGCCGAGGGTCTGGGCCTTGGCATCGGCGGCCTTGACCGCGCCCGCGATCGCGTAGGTCTTGTCGCGCATCTCGTCATAGGAGGCGCCGGCCGGGTGCACGTCGCGGTGCGTCGAATGCCAGATGTCGGGCTCGTTGTCCAGGTTGTAGAAGCGCACGCCGCCGTGCGAGGCGTCGCCGTACCGGCCGCGCAGGTGGGCCATCCAGTCGGTGACGTACTCGGGCCCGACCTCCACGCTGGTGTCGTGCGGGTCGTTGCCGGTGATGTTCGTGCCGTCCGGCCGGACGCCGTTGCCGCAGTCGGGCGCCCACTGGTCGGTCGACTGCTGCGGGCCGTACTTCTCCACGCTGAACCCGCACGCCTTGGCCCGCTCCTTCGGTGCCCAGCCGATCAGCGGGAGCGTGATGACGCTGTCGGTGCCGGTGCGCTTGTCCTGGTCGACGAACCGGTCGGTCTCCGAGCCGTCCGGCAGCGCGGCGGGGTCGGCGTTGTCGCCGGCGATGTTCTCGAAGTACCAGTCCGCGGCCCGGTTGGTGGTGTCCAGCCGGAAGTTGTACCGGGTGGTGGCGTTGCCGCCCCAGCGCCGCACCGGGAGGCGCAGCTCCTTGGCCAGCGCCTCCTCGGTGAAGTTCATCCCGTACACATACGGGCTGATGGGATGGGTCGGCGCGCTCAGATCCACGGCCAGCGCCGGCCCGGCCTCGGCGGCGGAACCCGTGCCCGCCGCGCCGCCGGCTGCTCGCGCGGGCAGGGCTGTTCCGGCGGTCGCCAGCAGGGCCGTCGCGGCCAGGGTGAACCAGGTCCGGTGCGGTGGCATGGCGGGAGGCCTCCTCGAAGCGGATACGTGCCTCCGGCGGAGCCGGTGGCGGCTATCCGTCAGATGCTGCTGCTCCCGCCTTAACCGGTCCAGTGGCCGCACGTGGACCTTTCGCGCATCCCCTGGTCAACCTCGATGAGCTACTGAAATTTTCAGTCGGCGGTTGTTAGACCCTGGGTGTCAGGCGGTACCCGCGATACCCGGGACAGCTTCCCGACGGCGCCCACTTCCCGGGGTTCAGCGTGATGATGACGGTCACGCCCTCGCAGTAGACGTAGAGCGTGCTCAGTTCCTTGATGTCGCAGTAGAAGGTCATCTTCACGCCGGGCCCGGCCACGGGAATGCAGTAACTTGTCTCCGCCCCCAGTGCCGACCTGGTCGCGGCGACGCCCTTGGGCAGTTCCTGCCAGGCGGCGACGCCGAACCCGCCGGGCGTCGTCCCGGCAGCCGGTGAAGCCCACGCGGCGCCCGCGGCGAGCGGCGTCACCAGCAGCGCGGCAACCGCCAGCACGGTGAGCGCGCATCGATGAGCAAGCCTCATCTCTTTTCCCTTCTGTCGCGATTACGCGTCGACCCCGTCGGCGCCGCGCGTGATTTCCGTCCGGCCGGATTCCGGTGATTTCCGACGGATCGGCCCATCGATTGACCATTGATTTCCGGTGATTGTCAACAGCGCCCTGAATACGGGCACCCGAAACGCGGCGCCGTCATTATCGGTCGAACTGGAATTTCCATTGTCGTCCGCACCCGGCTGATGTCGTGACCTCCGACTGGTGCCGTGCCGCCTGGATTTCGCGGACTCCGGTGGCCGCTACTCCCGGAAGACGATCCGGAACCAGGCGGTACGGCGGGCACCGTCGCGGTAGGTGCCTCAGCGTCTGGTCGGATCGCATACGATCGCCGGCCCGCGCCCGTTCTCATCCGCCGCGCCGGCGGTGCGGGGACGGGGACCGCGCACGGCGAACCGTCGTCGACGACGACCACGTGCACCCTGCGGCCGGGCGGTTCGCCGATGGTGAGCTTGACGATTACGCCGTCCAGGCGGGAGTCGGAGTAAGCTCTCCTATCGCATATTCTGCGGCTTTCGTGATTCGCGCTGTGGCCGATCCGCTGATTCCTTGAGCCGTGCGCACAGGATGCCTCCGCACCAGGCGGTGCCGAAGTGAATCCAAACGGTGGATCGCGATATCACCTGGCGCTTGCAACAACGTTCCCGAAGCGTTGAGGGACGCAATGACCGGGCACCTGTGGGCTTACGCCCGCACTCCTGCCGCCCCGGGATCGCGCCTTCAGGAGAGGGGAGTCCGGCGTGAGGTCTTCCTGTGGTGTGCGGCTATCGCCGCGCCGAGGGTGAGGGCGGCGTAGGCGCAGGTCACGGCCAGGCCGGCCCATGGGGGGAGGGGGTAGTAGCCGACGAGCAGTGACGGGTCCACGTCCACGTGCGCGAACGTGGGGACGCTCTGCATGATCGCGAAGCCGGCGGCGGGGGTGACGACCAGCAGCCAGGTCGCCAGGCCCGCCGTTCCCAGCAGGTAGGGGACGACGAGCAGCGCGACGGCCAGCGCGACCGCCACGATCGCGCGCCTGACGAGCGCGGCGAGGCCCAGAGCCAGTACGGCGGCGAGCGCGGTCAGCGCGGCATAGCCGACGATCATCCGCAGTTCGGTGCCGAGGGTTATCGGCTGGATCGGGTTCTGGTGCGCACGCAACAGCGCCAGGCCGGCGGGGATCACGACGCCCGAGGCCACCAGCCCCGTCACGAACCCGGCCGCGCCGACCACCGCGCCCTTCGCCGCGAGCGCCCGCGTCGGATCCGGCGCGCCCGAGGAGCGGGTATCGCGCGGCGAACCGGTCCCGATCGCCGGGCCGGTCCTGATCGCCGGGCTGGTTCCGATGGCCGGGCTGGTCCCCGGCGGGGAGTCGGTGCTGTTCGACGGGTTGGTGCTGGTCGGGGAGCCGGCGTTGGTCGGCGGGACGGGTCTGGTCGGGTGGCTGATTGCGGTTGGAGAACTGGTGTCGCTCGGCGGGATGGTGCTGGTCCTGGCCGGGGAGCTGGTTCTGGTCGGCGGGCCGGGTCTGGGCGGGAGGTCGGGTTCGGTCTGGGGGTTGGGTTCGGTCTGGGGGTTGGGTTCGGTCAGGAAACTGGTCCTGGGCGGTCTGCGTCGGTGCTCTGTCGTGATGAACGTGGCGGCCATCACGAGTATCGGGATCAGGCCCAGGGCTCCGCCGAGTAGGAGGAGGTCGGCGCGGATGCCGCCTTCGGCCGTGGCGGGGCCGATGTCGCCGCCTCCGGTCACGATGAGCTTGTCCCCGGACTCGACGACCCCGCCCGGGTGGTGCGGTGTCTTCCCGTCGGACTCCATGACGACGCCGACGTCGTCGTGGCGCCAGGAACCGTTCGCGCCCTCCAGCCTGATCTGGTCGAAGGTGGCGGTGGCCTGGGCGAAGGCCATCGCCCTCTCCCACTGGGCCCCTGGTGAGGTGACGAACAGCCCGATCTCGGCCGTCTCCGGCAGCCCGGTCAGCCTGACCGTGCTGATCTTGCTCCACGTCGTGCCGTCGTCCGACTCGTACCCGGTGATGGTGTCGCCCGACCTGGTCAGCCGCAGCCACTGCGGGCCGTTGTGAGGGCCGCCGGGCACGTCGTGGGTGAAGTCGTCCTGCATCCGCACGCCGTGGTCCCCGGTCAGCATGACGGCGGCGTACGGGGTGCCCTGCTTGAGGCTCTGCCTGACGAGGAGCCCGGCCTTCGCCCACGGCACCACCCCCTGCTTCACGTTGCGCACCCCGGGTACGGCGTCCGGCATCCGCATCTGGCCGGTCAGATCCGACACACGGGCGGTGATGCCGCCGTCCCCCTTGAGCGGCTGGTGCACGAAGTAGTACTTGTCCCGCACCGCCGTGCCGTCGGGTCCCACCAGAGGCGCGGGGCAGGGGCCCTCGCCCTTCCCGGTCACGCAGGTGCTGCGGGTACCCCCGGCGATCAGCAGTCCGAGCGACACGGTGACCAGTACGGAGGCCGCCATGGCGAGCGCCCGGCCGCGTCCGGTGCGGAACCTGACCCACTCCTCGCGCAGCGCCCGGCCCGCCACGGTCGCCCCATATCGCTCGCGCAGGCCGGTGACGGTCCGGCTCGTCGGGTTGGAAGATGGATTCATGTCGACGGTTGTACGCGGCTCCCGGTCTCGGCCGGGTCGCACGGGCTGCGACCTGGCTGAGACCGGGGACCTGGCATCGTTGAGCCATGGCACCTCGACCCGGCCGCCCCGTCCGCACGATGACCGGCGGTGAACGGCGGTGAGGGTCCTGGTCGTGGAGGACTTCGAGATCCTCGCCCGCTCCATCGGGACCGGGCTGCGCCGCGAGGGCATGGCCGTCGACGTGGTCCTGGACGGGACCGCCGCCCTCGACCGCCTGGCCGCCACCCGCTACGACGTGGTGGTGCTCGACCGCGACCTGCCCGGCGTCCATGGGGACGAGATCTGCCGGCGCCTCGCCCAGGGCCGCTGCACGACCCGCGTCCTGATGCTCACCGCCTCGGGCACGATCGAGGACCGCGTCGCCGGGCTCGGCCTCGGCGCCGACGACTACCTGCCCAAGCCTTTCGGCTTCGCCGAACTGGTGGCCCGCGTCCGCGCCCTGGCCCGCCGCGCCACCCCGCCGCTGCCGCCGATCCTCGCATGCGGGGACATCACCCTCGATCCGGCCCGCCGTACCGCGTCCCGGGCCGGCCGGAGCCTTGACCTGAGCCCCCGGGAGTTCGCCCTGCTCGAATGCCTGCTCGCCGTGCCCGGCGTGGTCATCTCCGCGGAAGACCTGCTCGAACGCGTCTGGGACGAGGCCGCCGACCCCTTCAGCAGCGCGGTCAAGCACACCATGCACCGGTTGCGGGCCAAGCTGGGCGACCCGCCCGTGATCGAGACCATCCGCGAGGGCGGCTACCGCATCGGACCGTCATGACCGCTCACGCACTCCCCAGAAGGTCCCTGCAGACACGGCTCGCGCTCGCCTACGCGGCGGGCATCTACGCCGCCGGGGTCCTGGTGCTGGTCCTGGCCGCCGTCCCGCTGGCCCGCATCGACGCGGCCATCCCCGCAGGGCGCCCGTCGAGCGCGATCGCCGAGACCGGGCCCGGGGTCGGCCTGCCCCAGCTCCTCACGGGCTCCGCCGTCGCCCTGGTCGTCCTGATCCCCATCGCCCTGGCTCTCGGGTGGTTCGTCGCCGGACGGTTCCTGCGCCCGCTGCGCGCCATCACCGCCACCGCCAGGAGCATCTCCGCCGGAGACCTCCACCGGCGACTCGCCCTCGGCGGGCCCGCGGACGAGCTGACCGAACTCGGTCACACCCTGGACGACCTGTTCGCCCGCCTTCAGGCATCCTTCGACGCTCAGCGCCACTTCGTCGCCAACGCCTCCCACGAGCTGCGCACCCCCCTGGCCGGCCTGCGCACCCTTCTCGAAGTCGCCCTCGGCGACCCCGACGCCGACGCCGCCACCCTGCGCTCGGTCTGCCAGGAGGCACTGGCTCTCGGCGAACACCAGGAACGGCTCGTCCAGGCACTGCTGGCTCTGGCCACCGGCGAGGGCGGCGTCACCCGCTGGGACGCCGTCGACCTTGCCCACCTCGTCCAAGGAGTGCTCGCCTCTCGCCGCGACCTGGCCAAGGAGAAGGCCGTCGATCTCGGCGAACGCCTGTCGCCCGCGTTGACGGCCGGAGACCCTGGACTCATCGAGAGCCTCGTCGCCAACCTCGTCGACAACGCCATCCGCCACAATCGCGCAGGCGGGAACGTCCAGATCGCCACCCAGACCACCGGCACGCAGGTCGCCCTGACGGTCACCAACACCGGGCCGGCCATCCCGGACGATCAGATCGCCCGCCTCTTCCAGCCTTTCCAGAGACTGGCGCCCGAACGTCACGGCCGTCACGACGGCCACGGGCTCGGCCTCGCCATCGTCAACGCCGTCGCCCACGCCCACCACGCCACCCTCACCACCAGTGCACCCCCCGAAGGCGGCCTGTCCATCACGGTGCGCTTCCCCTGCGTCCCTGATCCGGATGGCTTGTGACCTGTCCGGCCTGCACCTTGGCTGGCACGGCCTGTGCAGCACGGTGTGCTTCGCCCGCGACCCGATCCGGACCGTTTGTGACCTGTCCGGCCTGCACATTGGCTGGCACGGCCTGTGCAGCACGGTGTGCTTCGCCCGCGACCCGATCCGGACCGTTTGTGACCTGTCCGGCCTGCGCATTGGACGGCACGGTCTGTGTCCACCGTCATCGGCGTGGAGTCCTCGTTCGCCGAGGAAGGCTCTGGTTGTAGTGACCACGAGCGTTCACCGGGCGCGGCTTTCCGCTCCGGCCATGTGCTGGAGATGATCGGCGCCGGGTCGGCGGGTTGTGGTACGGCGATGTCGGCGCCGGCTACGGACCCGAGCCGGTCAACGTTGCCGGACAGCGCACTAACCGTGCGCGCCCTGCTCGCGGAAGTCGACTTGGAACCAGACGACGCGGCGGGTGCCGTCCCGGTAGGTGCCCCAGCGTTTGGCGAGCGACTGCAGTATCGCCAGTCCGCGCCCGTTCTCGTCCACCGGCTTCGCGGTCCTGGGGCGAGGGATCGCGTACGGCGAGCCGTCGTCGACCACGACGACGTGAAGTCTCCTGCCGGGTAGTTCTCCGATGCCTACCCGGATGATCCCGCCGTCCAGTCCAGAGCCCGAGTGGGCCAGCGCGTTGGTGACCAGTTCTGAGACGAGCAGCGTCACGTCGTCCAAGACGGGGTGCCCGGCCCCCAGAGTGTCCCGGACGAACCGCCGCGCGACGCCCACGCTCCGCGGCGTGCCCTCCAGCTCCGTCTCATCCAAGAGAATTCCCACGGTCATGCCGTCCCCTTTCTCTGCCGTCTATTCCGGTGACTTGTCATGTTTCGCTCGGTGACCGACCGGCAGAATCGCCTTACCGTGCGCAAAGAATGCCCGCACGGACCGCCGTTCCGAAGTAAATTCACACGGCAGGGAACGGCGATGAACGGCGGTGTACGGCCGACGACGACACGCCTGTCGTAAAGCGTCGTAAATTGACGTCCATCGCCGTTCTAGCTGCACTTAACCCCATGATTGGAGCGGTCATGAACGGTGAACCCGGCGCCGGGTCATGCTCTCCGCTGGAGCGCTTCGGCGCTGACCTGCGGGCGTACAGAATGGAGGCGGGCCTGTCGCAGGCGCGCATAGGAGAACGTCTTGGCTGTTCACAGGATCTCGTGTCGCAGATCGAACTGGCCAAGCGAAGGCCGTCCCGTGATTACGCAGAAAGGCTCGATCAGATCTTCGGTCTATCTGCTAAATCGCACTTTGTCGCGCTATACAGGCTGATGCTTTCCCCTGACGGAGGACCGCGCTACCACCTGGCCTGGGTGGAGGAGATCGAACCCCGGGCCGGGGTGCTGCGCACCTGGGATCCACTGCTGGCCCCCGGTTTGCTCCAGGTCGAGTCCTACGCTCGGTACATATTCCGGCGTGCTCCCATGATCACGGCAGCCGAGGTGGATCGGCGGCTGGTCAGCCGGATACGGCGCAAACTGGTCCTAGACCGGCAGAACCCTCCATTCACCCTATGGGCGTTACTGGATGAGGGGATACTTCATCGGCCGGTGGGTGACCCGAAGACCATGTGCGAGCAACTGGACTATCTGCTGGAAACCGCGGAGCGTCCCAATGCGGCCATTCAGGTCGTGCCTTTGACCGCCGGTTGCACGCCAGGACTGATGTCACAGTTCGCTATAGCGGAGCTCTTGCCGGGCGGGCAGCCCGATACGGTGTACGCGGAATCCGCGGCGGAGGGGCTCGTCACGACGGACGAGAGCATCGTGACCCAGGTCCGCGGCAGGTACGACGCCATACGGGCGGACGCACACTCGCAGCAGGCATCGCTCATCTTGATCAAGGACGCGCGGGACCGATGGAAGAAGCAGATATGAGCAAGGCCGACTGGCACAAGGCCACGGCGAGCGGAGACCAGGTGGGCTCGGGGTGCGTTGAGGTGGCGACGAATATGCCGGGAGTGGTGGTGGTGCGGGATTCCAAGGATCCGGGCGGGCCGGTGCTGGTGTTCACCCCGCACGAATGGGCCTGCTTTCTTGACGGGGCCACCAAGGGCGAGTTCGACCTCTGACATCCGAGCCGCCGCCGCGCCTGATCGGACGCGGCAGGTCGCGGTCCGGCCGGTTCGAGCCGGGGGCCGCCGACCGGTCCGCCCGCGCGGATGGGCGCGGGAGGGGGAGAGGCGGGCGAGGTCAGGCGGTCAGGGCGTCGAGGCCGCTGAGGAGGCGGTCGACGTCGGATTCGTCGGTGTAGGGGGCGATGCCGGCGCGGACCGCTCCGGCATCGCCGAGTCCCAGCCATCGGCTGCACTCGAGGGCGTAGAAGCTGCCGGCCGGCGCGTTCACGCCACGCGCCGCGAGGAAGGAGTAGATCTCGGCGGAGTCCACGCCGTCCACCGAGAACAGCGTCGTGGGGGTGCGCCTGCGTCCGGGGGCGCCGTACATGCGCATGCCGGGGATGCGGGCCAGCCCCTTTTCCAGCCGCTCCAGCATGACCTGCTCGTGGTCCTCCAGCGCGGTCAGCGAGCGCACCAGCCGCTCGCGACGGGTGCCCTCGCCGGGGACGAGGCCGGCCAGGAAGTCGACGGCGGCCGTCGTGCCGGCGAGCAGCTCGTAGGGCAGCGTGCCGAGTTCGAAGCGCTCGGGAACGGCGCCCGTCTGCGGCAGGAGCTTGTCGGAGTGGACGCCCTCCAGCAGCCCCGGGTCGGCGGCCAGGACGCCGAGGTGCGGGCCGAGGAACTTGTACGGCGAGCAGGCGTAGAAGTCGGCGCCTAGCGCCCCGATGTCGACCACGCTGTGCGGGGTCAGGTGCACCCCGTCCACGAAGAGCAGCGCCCCGGCGGCGTGCGTGCGCTCGGCGATCGCGGGGACGTCCGGCCGGGTGCCCAGCAGGTTGGACGCGCCGGTGACGGCGACGAGCCTGGTGCGCGGGCCGAGCAGCCCGGCGACCGCCTCCACGTCCAGCTCGCCGCTCTCGCGGTCGAACTCGGCCCACCGCACCGTGACCCCGCGCGCCTCGGCGGCGTGCACCCAGGGCCGGATGTCGGCGTCGTGGTCGAGCCGGCTGACCACGACCTCGTCGCCGGGGTTCCAGTCCTTGGCCAGCGCGCGGGCCAGGTCGTAGGTGAGCTGGGTCATGCTGCGGCCGAACACGATGCCCGCCGGCACGCCCGCGAGCAGGTCGGCCATCGCGCTCCGCGCGTCCAGGACGATCTGGTCGGCGCGGACCTCGGCGGCGGTCACCGACCCCCGGTTGGCCACGGCGGCCGTCAGCGCGCCGGCCACCGCGTCGGCCACGGCGTCGGGCACCTGCGTGCCGCCAGGCCCGTCGAAGTGCGCCGCCCCTTCCTTCAGTGCCGGGAACCGCTCTCGCACCGCCGCGACGTCGTACGTCACCAGACCTCCACTGTCGTCATTGAAACGACCTTTTCGCAGCGTGCGGCGTTTGCCAAGTTCGTGACGGCGGGCGTCCGGCGCGTGACGCAAAGCCGCCCGTGCGTGACGCAAAGCCGCCGGTGCGTGACGGGAAGCCGCCCGCACGGAAGCGAGACGGGAGCGGGGGCGGAGCCGGGGAGGAAGGGGCCGGTCAGGCGACGAGCTTGGAGGCGGCCGTCCAGGTGTTGCAGGAACGCGGGTCGCGGGAGGCGTGCCCCCTGTCGAGCCAGCGGGCGATGCTCGCGCCCCTGCCCTGCCGTCCCGGCTTCTTGCCCTCGTCGCCGTTGTCCTTCATCAGCTCCAGCAGGGCCCGCCAGCTCTCGGCCTCGCGCGCCGCGGTCTTCCAGGTGGCGCCGAGGAAGATCCCGGCCAGGCATTTCGACTGCAGTGAGTACCGGCGGAACTGTTCGTTCAGCTCGGTCTTGGAGGAGTACGGGATCGCCTCGAACGCCTTGCCGATGCCGGTGAGCCGCTGCAGGTGGTAGGCGTACACGCCGGCGACGAGCTGGAAGTGGAAGATCTCGCGGGTGCGCAGGTAGTCCTTGTCCGCGAGCACCGCGCCGGTCGAGGTCTCGTCGCAGTACGACCCGGCCTGGTCCTTGCCCCAGGCGTCGCCGCAGAAGCGGGCGCCCTTGGTGAGCACGACCAGCTTGGCGGGGGTGAAGGGCAGCCCCGCCTTGCGGAAGTAGCCCTCCCACGCCGTGTTCATGCACCCCCACAACGCCTGGAGCGTCTTCGCGGCGGCCTTGGCGTCGGCCGTGCTGAGCGCGCCCTTCCGGCACCCGAAGACGGGCAGGGCGCCGCTCTTGTACAGCTTGTTGGCCGTCAGCGCCGGCGCGTTCTTGACGGGATAAGCGGCGGAGGCCCGCGCGGCGGACAGGACGACGGCGGCGGAGGCCGGCGCGGCGGGCAACGGGACGACCGCGGCCACAAGTGCCGTGACGACCGTCGCGACCAGAGGTCTCCCCATGACCACCAGACGCTAGCCCAGCGAGTGACCTCGATCAATGCGCATGCCAAAGCGTGATGAAGCTCGCTCGCCCGGCCACGCGGCGACTCGGCCGACGGTGAAACCTTGTCTTCCTCGTTGACGAGGTTGGTCCGTCTCCACTAGCTTCGTCTCTGCCAGAGACGATGTTCTGCCGGTCACCGCCCGGGCGAAGATCCCGCCGCGGCATGGTAGTAATGAGACCCCGAAGGAGGCCGGACGGACGAGTTGGTGCGCCATGACCGAGCGATTCCTCGGCGTCGTGGGCATCGGCGAGGCGCTGGGAGTGAGCCGGCACGCGGTGCACAAGTGGCGCTCCCGCTATCCCGGCGATTCCACCCATCCTTTCCCCGAGCCCGACGTCGAGGTCGACGGGGCTCCCGGCTGGCGTCCTGACCGGCTCGCGGAGATCGTGCGGTGGCGCGACGGCCTGCCCGGCCGCGGTGCGGGCGGAGGCCGCCCGTCCGCCGCGCGCCAGGAGTACTTCAGGGCGGCGGCGGCGCACGGCCTGGACCGCGACGAGGCGACGCGCGCGCTCGTCACCTTCACCGAAGAGTTCCCCGAGATGACCGAGCCGGAGATCTGCGCCTGGCTCATCGAGAAGTGGCGCAGGTAACCACTCCCCGGCCACCCCCAGCGAGACGGAAGGCGATGACGCATGCCCGAAATGAGCGGACAGACCGCACCGGGATTCGAAGGAGTGCGCGAGGCGTTCGCGGCCAACCTGGCCGGCGGGCAGGAGGTGGGCGCGGCGGTCGGCGTCTACCTGCACGGCCGCAAGGTCGTCGACCTGTGGGGCGGCGTCGCCGACCCCGAGACCGGCCGCCGCTGGGAGCGCGACACCCTCCAGGTGGTGTTCTCCACCACCAAGGGGATCACCGCCGCCTGCGCGCACCTACTGGCCCAGCGTGGCGAACTGGACCTGGACGCGCCCGTCGCCGAGTACTGGCCGGAGTTCGCGGCGAACGGCAAAGAGCGCATCCCCGTCCGATGGCTGCTCACCCACCAGGCCGGGCTACCTGCGCTCGACCGCCCGATCACCCCGGCCGAGGCGATCGCCTGGGAGCCGATGGTGACCGCCCTGGCCGCCCAGCGCCCGTTCTGGGAGCCGGGAACCGACCACGGCTACCACGGGCACACCTACGGCTGGCTGGTCGGCGAGGTCGTCCGCCGGGTGACCGGCCGCAGCATCGGCACGTTCCTCGCCGAGGAGATCGCCGCGCCGCTCGGCCTGGACCTGTGGATCGGGCTGCCGGAGTCCGAGCGGCGCCGGGTGAGCCGGATCATCGCCCCCTCCTACGACCTGGACGCGCTGGCCGCCGTCGATCTGGACTCCCTGCCGGAGTCCGCGCGCGAGGTGATGAGGGCCTACACCGACCCCACGTCGCTGACCATGCGGGCGATGACCGTCATCACGCCGATGCCGAACCACGACGAGCCCGCCGAGCAGGCCGCCGAGATGCCCTCGACCAACGGCATCTGCACCGCCCGCGCGCTGGCCCGCTTCTACGCCGCGCTCATCGGCGAGGTCGACGGGCACCGCATCCTCTCGCCCGAGACCCTGGCCGCGGCGACCAAGGAACAGGCCGATGGCCTCGACCGCGTCCTGCGCGTGCCCGTCCGCCTCGGCACCGGTTTCGGCCTGCCGACGCCCGACGCCTTCTGGTACAGCCCGACCGCCTTCGGGTTCCCCGGCTACGGCGGGTCGCTGGGCTTCGCCGACCCGGCGACCGGCCTGGCCTTCGGCTACGTCATGAACCACATCCAGGAAGGCGTGCCGGACCTGAGAGCCGCCACCCTCCTCGACGCCGTCCGAACCGCCATCAAGGCACAGGCCGGATAGCCCCGGAGCGCTCGCGGGCTCCGCGCGGCGCCGAGGCCATGAGGCGGGGATCATGCTCTCCCCGACCATCAGACGGTAGGAGGCGCGGACCTTCTGGACGGGATGGTCGAGGGGCCGTCGAGGCATCTGGGGGACCGGTTCCGAAGTCGGTCCACGATGACCTGGTCGTGACGCTACGATTACCGAGGGTCATGCCGGAACCTGGTGTGCCGGTTGGCCCGTGCCCTGTGGGCGGTGCACACTGGACGGTGTGGAAGGAGATCCGATGAGCGCGCTCCCCTTGGCCGAGGGATGGCCGGGGCCATCGGCAGAGCGGGCTCATCTGGTGATGCTTCCCGACCACCCCGGCCCGTACACCGTCGACGACTGGCTCGCGCTTCCGCAGACCGAGGAGCGCATCGAGCTCATCGACGGGAGTTTCGTGGTGAGTCCTGCCCCCGCGGCCGACCACGCGCTGTGCGCCCAGCGGCTGGTGCGCGTCCTCCTCGACGCCGCGCCGCATGACGTGGAGGTGGTCGAGAGTCCGAACGTGCAGGTCGGCAAAGAGGGGTTCATCCCCGACGTGGTGGTCGCCCGGGCGGAGCCGATCGTCGCCGGGGCCGTGGTGCTCGACTGTGACGATGTGCTGATGGTCGTCGAGATCGTCAGCCCCGGCAACAGGAAGCGCGACTACGTCGTCAAGCCGCCCTCCTACGCCGAGGCCGGGGTGCCGGTCTTCCTGCGCGTCGAGCTCCACGCGGAGGGGCCCATGCCGCTGGTCGAGGCGTTCGCCGAGCGTGGCGGAGAGTACGAACCCCTCGCCACCGCCCGCGCCGGGCAGACCCTGGTGCTGACCGACCCGTTCGAGGTGCGCCTGGACCCGGCCGAGCTCACAGGCCCCCGGCGTCCCCGCTAGCGATGACCGGATTCGCCGGGTCTCCGCCGCAAACGGCGCCGGCGTTCGCCGTACACCGTCCCGCCGACGCGGCGCCGTCAGGAGGGGGGCCGTCGGACGGACGAAGCTTCGCTCATCAGATGATCAACTCAAGGGGCGAACTTCCGGCTTCGCTTATCGGCTGATCAACTCAAGGGGCGGACTTCCGGCCCGGGGGGTCAGGGCCTCGCGGGGGAGGTGCTTTCTCTGATCATGAGGTGGTAGGAGGCGCGGACCTCCTGGACGGGGTGGTCGAGGGGGCCGTCGAGGCGGCGTTTGAGCAGGTCGACGGCCACGCGGGCCAGCTCGTCCTTGTCGGGGGCGACCGTGGTGAGGGTCGGGGTGCTGAACCGGCCGTCCTCGATGTCGTCCACCCCGGCGACCGCGATGTCCTGCGGGACGCGCAGGCCGGCCGACAGGATGGCCCGCATCGCGCCGAGGGCCAGCAGGTCGTTGAAGCAGAACACCGCGTCCGGCCGGTCGGGGGAGTCCAGCAGCGTCTCCATCGCGGC
Organism: Sphaerisporangium sp. NPDC005288; assembly: GCF_040607475.1. NCBI lineage: Bacteria > Bacillati > Actinomycetota > Actinomycetes > Streptosporangiales > Streptosporangiaceae > Sphaerisporangium > Sphaerisporangium sp. NPDC005288. The sequence goes on from NZ_JBEXGT010000019.1 coordinate 160,767, forward strand.
GGCGCCTTCCGCCCGGCCGAACCGCTCGACCTCGACGACCGTCTCGGGCAGGCCGTGCGCCGCCATCGCCTCCCGGTAGCCCTCCAGGCGGACCGAGGAGGTGCCGCTCGGGGCGTTCTCCTGGGCGCCGAGCGCGGCGACGCGGGTGCGGCCGAGGCCGATCAGGTGCTCGGTGACCTCGCGCGCCGCGCGCACGTTGTCGATCGCCACGTGGTCGGCGGGGCCGTCGTGGATGCGCTCGCCGAGCAGCACCAGCGCGGTGTCGTCGCTGCGGGCGGCGAGTTCCTCCTTGCCGATGGCGACCGGGCTCAGGATGAGCCCGTCGATGCGGTGGTCGCGCACGCCGTCCAGCACCTGGCGCTCGCGCCCGAGGTCGCCGTCGGTCTGCTCGATGACCACGATCCACCGGTGCTCGGCGGCGGCGGCGATGACGAACCGGGACAGCTCGGCGAAGTACGGCTTGTCGATCTCGGGGAGGCCGAGCGCGATCACCCCGGTGCGGCCCTGGCGCAGGTTGCGGGCGGAGAGGTTCGGGCGGTAGTCCAGCTCCGACAGCGCCCGGTCGACCTTCTCCCGCGTGGCGGCGGAGACGTGCGCGTACCCGTTGACCACGTTGGAGACGGTCTTCACCGACACCCCGGCCAGGCGCGCGACGTCGCGCAGGCTCACTCCCACGGTGCCTCCCACGTGGCCATCCTTCCCCGTCCCCGCTTCGATCTCCGCCTACGACGGTACCGGTCCTATCGCACGTAACAGCACGGTATCGGGGTGTTTGTGCCTGTTTACAACGTTGAAACAACGTTGTACAAATCCACGTACCACTGAACGCGCGATGACAGAGAGGTCGTGCCTTGGCTGCGGCTGCTCATATCTCCCTTGACCCCTCCTTCCGGATCGCCCCGGTGGAGCCGCGGCTGTTCGGCTCGTTCGTCGAGCACATGGGCCGCACGGTCTACTCCGGCGTCTTCGAGCCGGGCCATCCGCTGGCCGACGCCGACGGCGTGCGCACCGACGTGCTGGAGTTGACCCGCGAGCTCGGCGTGACCCTGGTGCGCTACCCCGGGGGCAACTTCGTCTCCAACTACCGGTGGGAGGACGGCGTCGGCCCCGTGGAGGACCGGCCGGCCCGCCTGGACCTCGCCTGGCGCAGCCTGGAGGACAACAGCTTCGGGCTCAACGAGTTCATGGCCTGGGCGGCTAAGGCGGGCGTCGAGCCGATGATGGCGCTCAACCTCGGCACCCGCGGCGTGGCCGAGGCGCTGGAGCTGGTCGAGTACGCCAACTACCCCGGCGGCACCCGCCTGTCGGAGCTGCGCCGCTCGCACGGCGTCGACAAGCCGCACGACGTGCGCCTGTGGTGCCTGGGCAACGAGCTGGACGGGCCGTGGCAGATGGGCCACAAGACCGCCGGCGAGTACGGCCGGCTCGCCGCCGAGACCGCGAGGGCGCTCAAGCGCTTCGACCCCAACCTGTCCCTGGTCGCCTGCGGCAGCTCCAACAGCGGGATGGCGACCTTCGGCTCGTGGGAGGCCGAGGTGCTGGAGGCGACCTACGACATGGTCGACTACATCTCGCTGCACGCCTACTACGACCCGAGTGACGGCGACGCCGACTCCTTCCTGGCCAGCGCGGCCGACATGGACCACATGATCAGATCGATCGCCGCGACCGCCGACCACGTGGGCGCCAAGCTGCGCAGCCGCAAGAAGATCAAGCTGTCGTTCGACGAGTGGAACGTCTGGTACCAGAGCCGCTTCAAGGGAGAGTCGTCCCTGGAGTGGGCCGCCCACCCCCGGCTCATCGAGGACGTCTACGACGTCACCGACGCGGTCGTCGTCGGCAGCCTGCTCATCACGCTGCTGCGCAACGCCGACCGGGTGGGCGTCGCCTGCCAGGCCCAGCTCGCCAACGTCATCGCACCGATCATGACCGAGCCGGGCGGCGCGGCGTGGCGGCAGACGATCTTCCACCCGTTCGCGCTCACCGCCCGGTACGCCCGGGGCGAGGTGCTTCGGGTCGAGCCGGACTCCCCGCTCATCGAGACCGCCAAGTACGGCGAGGTGCCCGCCATCTGGGCGACCGCCACCCACGACCCGGAGACCGGCGAGATCACGCTGTTCGCGGTCAACCGCGACCGCCACGGCGCGCTGCCGCTCGAGATCGCGCTGCCGGGGGACATGCGCGTGGCCGAGCACCTCGAACTGGCCGACGACGACCCCTCCGCGCGCAACACCGCGGCCGCCCCCGAGCGCGTCGTCCCACGTCAAGGCACGGGTGCCGCCCTGGACGGCCGGCGCGCCACGCTTACGCTTCCGCCCGTTTCTTGGACTATTGTCCGCTTTGCTCCCCTCACCGCCAGGAGTGCACGATGACCTCTCCTCTGTCCCGCCGTTCCTTCCTCGGACTGTCCGGCGCCGTCGGGCTGACCGCGACGCTGGCCGCCTGCGGCGGCGGCACCAAGATCGGCGCCGGCGGCGGCGCGCCCGCCTCGGCCGCGCCCACCTTCTCCGGCGGCGAGTACAACGGCCCGAAGGTCACCCTGGAGTTCTGGAACGGCTTCACCGGCGGCGACGGCCCGCACTTCCGGGCCATGCTGGAGGAGTTCAACAAGCAGTACGCCGGCCGCATCGAGGTCCGCAACGTGACCCGGCGCTGGGAGGACCTCTACCCCGCGCTGCCCACCGCCATCGCCGCGAACAAGGGCCCGGACGTGGCGGTCATCCACATCGACTGGATCGGCACCTTCGCCGCCCGCTCGGTGCTCACCCCGCTCGACGACGTCGTGTCCGCCCTCAAGATCAGCGACGCCGACTTCATCCCCGCCATCTGGAACGCCGGCGTCTACGACGGCAAGCGCTACGCCGTCCCGCTGGACGTCCACTGCCTGGGCGACTACTGGAACGCCGGGCACCTGGACAAGATCGGCCTGAAGGACGCGCCCAAGGACAAGGCCTCCTACGAGGACGCACTGGCCGAGCTGGCCAAGGCAGGCGTGGCGCAGCCGTTCTGGATGCCGAACAAGTGGCCGGCCCACCTGATGTTCATGTCGCTTCTGTGGCAGAACGGCGGCGAGCTGTACAGCCAGGACGGCGCCAAGGCCCTGTGGGGCGGCGCCGAGGGCGAGCAGGCGCTGGCCTGGATGATCGAGCAGATCGACAAGGGCCGCAGCCCGGCCAAGGTCGCCATCGACAGCCAGTACGCCGCCTTCAAGAACGACAAGACCAGCTTCACCTGGGACGGCATCTGGCAGATCAACGACCTGAAGACCAACGCCCCGAGCCTGAAGTGGGGCCTGTCCTCGGTGCCCGCCATCGGCGCCACCCCCGCGGTGTGGAGCTCCTCGCACAACTTCGTCATGACCGCGCAGGCGGCGAAGGACGCCAACAAGGTGCAGGCGGCCAAGTTCTTCATCGACCACATCAGCCGCCAGTCCACCGAGTGGGCCAAGGCCGGCATGATCCCCGCCCGCAACTCCGTCCGGCAGGACCCCTCGATCGCCGACCTGCCGCAGATCAAGCTGGCCGAGAACCCCGACGTCTTCCGCTTCCTGCCCGCGCTGCCCGGCGTCGGCGACGTGCAGTCCAAGGCCCTTGAGCTGGCCGTGGCCAAGGCGGTGCTGAAGCAGTCCTCGCCGGCGGACGCGCTGAAGGAGGGCGTGAAGACCGCCGACCAGCTGCTGGCCGACAACAAGCGGAAGTACGGCCGGTGAGCGTGCTCACCCGCTCGCGCGACCTCGCGGGGGCGGCCGCCGCCCCCGCCGGGGCCGCGCGCCGCATGCGCTGGTGGACCCCTTACGCCTTCCTGGCCCCCTACCTGCTGCTGTTCGTGGTCTTCATGGTGCTGCCGATCGGCTTCGGCCTCTACACCAGCCTCCACGAGTGGGACATCAGCCTGCCGGCCAAGCCGTTCGTCGGCCTGGCCAACTACGCCGAGCTGTTCGACCCCGCAAGCGTCGACGGCTCGCGCTTCTGGACGGCGATGCGGGCCACCGGCGTCTTCACCCTGTTCTCGGTGCCCCTGCTCATCCTGCTGCCGCTGTTCGCGGCGCTGCTGATGAACGGGCGCTTCCGCGGGCGCAACCTCTACCGCGCCGTCTACTTCGCCCCCTACGTCCTCGGGGTGGCCGTGGTCGGATTCGTCTGGCGGTACCTGCTGGACGGCAACATCGGCCTGATCAACCACTACCTGGGCCTGGACGTGCAGTGGACCACCGACGTGCCGCCCGCCTGGATCGCCCTCGTCGGGGTCACCGTGTGGTGGACGCTCGGCCTGAACGCCGTCATCTTCCTGGCCGGGCTGCAGGACATCCCGCGTGAGCTGTACGAGGCCGCGATGGTGGACGGCGCGGGGCCGGCGGCCCGCTTCCGGTCGGTGACGCTGCCGGGGCTGCGGCCGGTCATGGTCTTCGTGGTCAACGCCACGATCCTCGCCTCGGCCAACATGTTCGGCCAGTCGTACCTGATCACGGCGGGCGCGCCCGCCGACCAGACCAAGACGGCGATCTACCTCATCGCCGAGACCGGCCTGCGGCGCTTCGACATGGGCAGCGCCTCGGCGATGAGCTTCATCCTCGCCGGGTTCCTCATGTGCGCCAGCGCCCTGGTCTTCGGCGCCTTCCGCGACAGGAGGACCTCGTGACCGCGCCTGCTCCGCGCCGGGTGCGCCGGGCCCTGCTCCACCTGGTGCTGGCCGTCGTCGCCGCGCTCTACATCAGCCCGCTGGTGTACATGGTGCTCACCTCGTTCAAGACCCGCGGGGCCGCGGGGTCCACCGAGCCCCAGTGGATACCGAGTCCGGCGACCCTGGACGCCTACCGGGAGATCCTGAACAGCCCCGACAGCCCGATCTTGACCTGGTTCGCCAACAGCCTGATCGCGGCCGTCGGCCACGCCGCCCTGGTGCTGCTCACCGCGACCCCCGCCGCCTACGCCCTCGCCCGGCTGCGCTTCCGCGGGCGGTCGACGATCTTCGCGGTGATCGTCGCGACGCTGTTCGTGCCGCCGGTGGTGCTGCTCATCCCGAACTTCCTCATCGTCAACGAGCTGTCGTGGGTGGACAGCCTGCCCGCGGTGATCGTGCCCGCGGCGGCGGGCGGCTTCGGGGTGTTCTTCCTGCGGCAGTTCTTCATCACGCTCCCGGCGGAGCTGGAGGAGGCGGCCGAGCTGGACGGGGCCGACCGCTGGCGGATCTTCACCTCGATCGCGCTGCCACTGGCCAAGCCGGCGCTGGTCACGCTGTTCCTGCTGTCGTTCCTGACCAACTGGAACGACTTCCTGTGGCCCATCTACGTGCTGCTCAGCCCCGACTCGCTGACCCTGCCCGCCGGGCTCGGCAACTTCCAGAGCGCCAACACCATCCGCTACGACCTGCTGATGGCCGGCGCGGTGATCGCCAGCCTCCCGGTGATCCTGCTCTACCTGGTCGCCCAGCGCTGGGTCATCGAGGGCATCTCCCGCTCCGGCCTCAAGGGCTGAGCCCCGTCCGGACCTCAGGGCCGGCGCGCGGCCGGGCCTCGATGGCCGAGGCGCGGCCGTCCCCGCCCGTCAAGGGACGCCGCTCCCCGGTCACCTCAAGCGAGGAGGCGCCCACCCCTTGTCAGCGCCGGACGTCCGAGAGGATGATCGTGCCGGGACTGCGGGCTCGGCGGGCGGAGCGCACATGGGCGGCGGCAGCGGGCGGGATGGCGACCTGAGCCTGGCCGTGTTCGTGCTGCCCGACCCCGACGCCGACCCCGAACAGGCGGAACGGCTCGCCCGGCGGCTGCGCGCCGAGATCGCCGAGCTGGACGTCGAGTCGGCCGGCTGGGCTCCCGGCGCGGCGCCCCCGCCCGGCGCGAAGGGCGCCGACCCGGTCGCCATCGGGGCCATCGTGGTGGCGCTGAGCGCGTCCGGCGGCGTCTTCGCCTCCGTCGTGGACACCGTGCGCGACTGGCTCGGCCGCCAGACGGGCCGCCACCGCGTCGTGCTCACCGTCGAGGGCGACACCATCGAGCTGGAGCGCGCGACGGCCGACCAGCAGCGCGACCTCGTCGAGGCATTCCTGCGCCGCCACCCGGACCGTTAGACCCATGAGCCGGCGGCTGGCGCTCGTGATCGCCTGCTACGCGTACCAGGACCCGGGGCTGCGGCGTCTCACCACGCCGGCGCAGGACGCGGAGGCGCTGGCCGCCGTGCTGCGCGATCCGCGGATCGCCGGCTTCGAGGTGACGACGCTGGTCAACGAGCCGCACCACCGGGTGGGCGAGGCCATCGCCGGCCTCTACCGGGACCGGCGGCGGGACGACCTGACGTTGCTGTACTTCACCGGCCACGGGCTCAAGGACGACGCCGGGCGGTTGTTCCTGGCCATGGAGAACACCCGCCGCGACAGCCTGGTCTTCACCGCCCTGTCGGCCGAGCAGGTCGACCAGGCGATGGAGGGGTGTGCCTCGCGGCAGAAGATCCTCATCCTCGACTGCTGCTACAGCGGTGCCTTCCCTCCGGGACGCCTGGCGAAAGGCGACCCGGAGGTGCACTCGCTGGAGCGCTTCAGCGGCCGGGGACGCGCCGTCCTGACCGCCTCCGACGCCACCCAGTACTCCTTCGAGGGCGACCGGCTGCGGGGCGAGGCCGCGCAGTCGGTGTTCACCCGTCACCTGGTGGAGGGCCTGCGAGAGGGCTACGCCGATCTGGACGGGGACGGGGACATCACCGTCGACGAGCTGTACGCCTACGTCCACGAGCGCGTGGTCGAGGAGATGCCCCAGCAGCGGCCCAAGAAGCAGGACGACGTCGAGGGCCGCATCGTCATCGCCCGCAACGTCCACTGGACCCTGCCGCCCCAGCTGGGCGCCGCCCTTCGCAGCCCCATCGCAGCCGACCGGCTCGCCGCGCTCGACGGGCTCGCCCACCTCCATCGCATCGGCAACGACGTCGTCCGGGCCGCCGTCCGGGCCGATGTGGAACGGCTGACGGACGACGACAGCAGGCTCGTCTCCGGCGCGGCGCGGGAGCGGCTGGCGGCGCTCGCCGCACAGCCGCCCGGTCCCGTGGCCCTCGCCGCCGCACCGCGCGGCGCCCCGCCGGTGGCCGGTCCCGCGGCGGGCGCCGCCCAGCCGTCGGGCGGCCCGGCGAAGCGCGGCGGGCGCGCCGGATCACGGTGGGCGCTGCGCCGGTGGCCGGTGGACGCCGTGCGGGGGGTGTGGCGGCACATCGGCGTGGTGGCGGGGGTCCTGGCGGCCGTGGCGGGGGCGGCGCTCGCGGCGGGGGAGGTGGCCTGGCACGGCGGACGCGCGGCGAAGGCCGCGTCCTCCCTGCTCGGTAACGGCTCGTTCTTCTCCGCCGGGCCGGGCCCGGGAGCCGTCCTCGCGTGGTACACCGCCGGCATCGCCCTGGTGGCGACGGCCGGAGCCGTGCTGGCGCTCCTGCCGCGCACCCGGTCGCTCACCGGGCCGGGCGTGCTGGTCGGCGGCGGCGCCGCCGCTCCCTTCGGCCTGGCGTTCTTCGCCGGCGACTTCCGCTGGGCCAACGACTTCGGCGGCCGCCCGTGGGTCGAGATCGTGGGCCACGCGGCCCTGGCGCTGGCGGCGGTGTGCGCGGGACTCGCGCTGTGGCGGCACCCCGAGGCGCGCCTGCGGCTCGGCGCGCCCGGCGACCGGGTCCGGCGGTCGGCGCTCGTGCTGGCGGTGCTCGGGACGCTGGCGCTGCTCGGCCAGCTCGCGGCCGTGGCGGCGGCGCGGCGGGTGGAGGGCGACCTTGAGGTCTGGCTCGCCCCGCTCTGCGCGGCGGTGCCGGCCGCGCTCCTGGTGCCGGCCGGCGCGGTGGCCGCCACCTCGCGCCGGCTCGCGCGGTCCCTGCTCGCGGGGTGGGCGGCGGGCGGCGCGGCCATCCTCGCGAGTGTCTTCGCGCTCGCCTTCGGCCGGGACTCGATCGCGCCGGCTCCGGCCGTCGCCTTCGCCTGCACGCTGGCGCTCCTCGCCTCGGCGGCCCGCTCGTGGCCGGTCGCGGCGGCCGGGCCGGTGCCGCCTCCGCGACGGCACGCACGCGCCCTCCTGCTCATCGTGCCGCTGTTCGCCGTGCTGACCGCGGCGGCGGGGACGGCCGTCGTCGTGCGTTACGACCAGGTGCCCATCCTGATGAGCTCGGTCGCCGTCAGCCCGGACGGCGCACGCCTGTACGCCGTCGGGGACATCACGTTCACCGGCGGGACGCGGATGTGGACGATCGACGCGGCCACCGGGCGCGTCATCGGCGGGCCGGTCGCGCTCGGGAACGGCTACCAGGCCTTCTACCAGGTGGCGCTCACCGTCGACGGCCGCCGCGCCTACGTCACCCGTCAGGACACCGACACCGTCCGGACTGTCGACACCGCGACCGGCGCGGTCGCCGGCCGGCCGATCAGCGTGGGGAAGTGGCCGGCGGGCATCGCCATGGCCGCCGACGGCCGCCGCGCCTACGTCACCAACAGGGCGTCCGACAGCGTCTCGGTGATCGACACCGCCACCGGCGGGACCGTCGGCGACCCCATCCCCGTCGGCGACGAGCCCCTCGGCATCGTCGCCGCTCCCGACGGGCGGCGCGTCTACGTCGCCGACAGCGGGTCCGACCAGGTGTCGGTGATCGACACGGCGACCGGCCGCGCGGGTGCGCCCATCCCCACCGGCGACCGTCCCGGGGGCCTGGCCATCAGCCGGGACGGCGGGCACCTGTACGTCAGCACGGGCGGCATCTGGAATCTCACCGACGAGGGCTTCGAGGTGATCGAGACCGCGACCGGGAAGACGGTGGGGAGGCGGCTGGACGTTGGCCTGCCCACCATGAGCAAGGGCGGTCTGTTCACCGGCTGGTCAGGCGTCGCCGTGAGCCCGAACGGGGGTGAGGTGTACCTCACCGACGGCTGGTCGAACGCGGTCGTCACCGTCGATCTGGCCTACCACCGGGTCCTGCCCGACGCCATCAAGGTCGGCGAGCACGCCACCGCGATCGTGGCGAGCCCGGACGGCCGGTATCTCTATGTCGCGACCGCCGACGGCATCTCGATCGTGGACCTGTCGACCAGGACGAGCGAACTCGTCACCGTCTTCGGCTAGCGCGAGCGCGGACGGGGCGAGGTGCCGGGGCGGTCGCGGGTCTCCTCGATCGGGGTGCAGGGCTGCAGCGGAGGGGCGTCGAGGTTGCACGCGGCCTTGCGGTCGGGGGCGCGCAGCACGTTGGTCCGGATGGTGAGGAAGGTCAGCACGGCGGCGCAGGCCATCATCGCGGCGCTGATCAAGATCGCGGTGCGGAACCCCGCGGTGAAGGCGGTCGCCGAGGTGTAGGCGGCGCCGGTCAGCCCGACCAGCGGGGGGATGGCCGCGACGGCCAGCAGGCCGCCGGTGCGCGCCACCGCGTTGTTGACGCCGCTGGCCACGCCCGCGAACCGCTCCTCGGCCGTGGCCAGCACGGTCGCGGTCAGCGGCGCGACCGCCGCGGACGTGCCGAGGCCGAACAGCACGACCGGCGGCAGCACGTCCAGCAGGTAGGAGGCGCCCGGCCCGATGCGGCTCATCAGGACCAGCCCGCCCGTGCAGAGCAGGATGCCCACCGTCATCGGCAGCCTGGGCCCGATGCGCTTGGCCAGGTCGCCCGCGCGGGGGGACAGAACGAGCATCAGCAGCATGACCGGGAGCATCGCCGTCCCGGAGGCCAGCGGCGAGAACCCGGCGGCGACCTGGAGTTCGACGACCAGCAGGAAGAACACCACGCCCATCGCCGCGTACATGATGAGCGTGACCACGTTGACGGCGGTGAACTCGCGGGAGGCGAACACGCGGACGGGCACCAGCGCCGACACCGCCGCCCCGGCCCGCGAACGGCGGATCTCCAGCACGACGAAGGCGGCGCCCAGCGCGACGCCGGCCAGCGCCGACACCAGCGGGATCGCCGTCCCGCGCTCGATCAGCCCGTAGGTGATCCCGGCCAGGGCCAGCGCGGCGAGCATGGCGCCCAGGATGTCGAAGCGGCCCGCCGACGCCTCGTCCCTGGTCTCGGGCACGTGCCGGACGGCGGTGGCCACGGTGAGAGCGGCGAGCGGCAGGTTGATCAGGAAGACCCAGCGCCAGCCCGCCGTCTCCACCAGCCACCCGCCGAGCAGGGGGCCGACGGCGCCGGCGACGCCGCCCAGGCCCGACCAGGCGCCGACGGCGCGCGGGCGGTCGTCGCGGGCGAAGGACGACTGGATGATGGCCAGTGAGCCCGGGGTGAGGAGCGCCCCGCCGATGCCCTGGAGGCCGCGGGCCAGCACCAGCGTCTGGATGTTGGGCGCCAGCCCGCACAGCGCGGAGGCCAGCGCGAACCAGATGACGCCGATGACGAAGATCTTGCGCCTGCCGTACCGGTCGCCGAGGGAGCCGCCGAGCAGGATCAGCCCGGCCAGGGTGAGGGTGTAGGCGTTCACCGTCCACTGGAGGCCGGAGATCGACGCGCCGAGGTCGTTGCCGAGCCGGGGCAGCGCGACGTTGACCACCGTGCCGTCGAGGAAGGCCATCCCCGAACCCAGCACGGTGGCGAACAGAACCCACCGGCCACTTGGGGATTTGATCCGGATTCCACCCTTTTCCATGGTGCCCATCATGCTCTGCTCTTCAGCGTGCTCCGAACATCCGTCCTGCCCCACCCTGCCCGGGGGCCTAGGTGGTGCGCTTCTGTCGCGAACGCCGGTCCCGGCGCAGGAGCAGTGCGCAGAGCAGAGCGACCAGGACGGCGGGCAGCGGCAGCCAGGACATCCGCTCCAGCAGCCAGCCCGGTGAGTCAGGCGCCACGAGAAGGCCGGGGACGGCGGTGCCGAAGGGCAGCGCGGCCAGCAGGACCACGGTCAGCGCCGTCTGGTGCCACAGGAAGACCGTCATCGCGGACAGGTTGGCCAGGACGACCGCCGCCCACACGCGCGGACGCCGCATGAGGGAGGTCAGCGGCCGGTGCAGCAGCATGGCCAGGCCCACCTGGGCGATCCCGAAGCACACCGCGGCCAGAGTGGGCGGGCTCAGGTTGGACACCCGCGCCCCGGTGACTCCGATCATGCTCGCCGGGTAGCCGAACCCGGTGACCAGGATCACCGTCCCCACCGCCCCGCCCGCCAGCATCGCCGCCGCTCCCCACCCTCCGCCGAGCCCCGGCGCGTCACCGGCCCCGCGGGCGAGGCCGAGGGCGTACGGGACGAGCCAACCGGCGAGCACGTTGGTCCAGGCCGGCCACACGGGGCCGCCCAGGCCGAAGCGGACCACGTCCGTGACCAGCACCAGCACCACCGCCGCGACGGCCACACGGGCGGGCCGCACCCGGACCAGTAACGGAGTGACCGCGGTGAGCAGGCCGTACACGCCGAGGAACCACAGCGGGCCGAGGGCCGGCACGGCCAGAGAGCGCAGCGACCCCGGCGGCACGCCGGCCGCCGCCAGCAGGACCAGCAGCCCGGCCCATACCGCGAGCAGCGGCCCGGCCGGGACGAGCAGCCGGCGCAGGCGCAGGCGGACCCACTCCCCGGCGGGGGGGGGCGCGCGCGCCCCCCCCCCCCC